>CAWVTM010000034.1:0-15991 GCA_963933305.1 uncultured bacterium | reverse complement strand
CACTTATGGCATTGGTAGCAGCTATTTTTCCGAAGGTAAATGGATCATCTACTATCGGCATAAAGAAGTCTGTAGTGCTAATCACTGCAGATCCATCACCTAAGTCATATACTGCTGCGTCATCTCTGCTGTCATTACCTACTAGTAGGTTTTTATCCGTACTAGGTGGCATACTTGTTTGTAGCATTTTGCCCAGCACTTTTGGAGATATTTTACAGCCGCATCCTGCACCGTGGCTATATTGTGTTAGTTTTATTTCGTTCATATGTTAAGTGTTAAGAGAGTCAAGGCATTCTCATAATGGTGTGTATTCTGAAGTGTTATCGTGGTTACTGTACGAGTAGATTTTCTGTTTTTCCCTTTGGCATATAGTCTATCATAGTAGACGAGTGACAGAAGAGCTACTTCATAATAATTTTTTTCTGAAAGTAGTCCCAAAGCTAATTTCACTTTCTCTGTGCCAAGTCTTTTTGCTAATTTTAAAATGGATTCAGCCAGTAAGTGGTCACCTACTTGAGTATACTCCTGGACCAAATGTACGGCTCTTTCTTCGGCAGGTATATCTAAGAAGATTAAGTTGGTAGCTCTCATTTGTGTATGAAAAGGTTGCGGTACATTCACAGTGCCTATACTGTAGCTTTCATCTTCTATCCAGATATCCTTGGCTCTGTCCAGGGTACTCATTTCTTGGTGCAGGTTATTACTAAACTGCTCAGACGTGGGTTGAGGTAGTTCACCTATCCCACCAAATGCTGAGCCCTTGTGGTGAGCAAGACCCTCTAAATCAATAACTTGATGCCCTAGTTTTTTTAATTCGCTCAGTATGTACGTTTTACCACTGCCCGTATAGCCGCCCAGTAGTTTAATTTGGATTGGCAGTTCTAGTATTTCAAGCACATGATTTCGGTATGCCTTATATCCTCCAGTGATTACATTGAGCTCTGTGAATCCGTTGTCTGATAGATGCTTAGCAAAAGATTGACTTCTCATTCCCCCTCGCCAGCAGTGAATAATGGCGGTGCCTTCTGGAGCTACTCTTTTAGAATCATTTATATAATCAATTAGCTTGGGATTCACGAGTGCAGTACCAAGCTGTATAGCAGCTTCTCTAGATACTTGTTTGTAAGTGGTCCCTACTTCTACACGCTCCTCATCAGAAAATAGTGGGATGTTTACGGCACCTGGGATATGGCCTTGCTGGTACTCCTTTGGAGAACGAACATCTAGTATTGGTAAGGTGCTGGATAAAGCCTCCGTTATAGTGATGTTGTGTACCATAGTATACTAACCATTTATCCTTGTTTAGGTTCAAGGGTAAGCAATGTTTATCTAGTTCTAGTGAATAATAGCGATGTGAAAGGCTGAGAAAATAATTCTTCCAAAAGACTAGAGATAATTCGATTGCTTATAGAATACTAGTGATGCTGAGATTTCAAATGGTTAGAAAATTGAGTGATCTTATCTTGTTTAAGCCTGACTGAGTTTTTTCGACCATTTTTAAGCAAGGATATTTAATTTCTCCTACCGAAAATTTCTTCAGTTTTAAAAGAGTCAAGTCCTTTTTTAACCATTCGGGCAGTTACATCCATTGCTTGGTCCTTTGTATCTGTATCGTTTCTTAGCCTTACAGCCATCAAAAATCAGTAGAAGGCTTAGCCCAAGTAATAGGATGGCGAATGTTTTTTTCATCTCAGGGGACGAATGTAAAACGTAACTCCGGATGAGATAGTACCTTTGTCCTTATTTTTATGAAAGACACGATTAAAATAATACTGAAAGGTGCAGCTATGGGAGTAGCAGAAGTCATCCCAGGAGTATCTGGAGGCACATTGGCATTTATCACAGGTATATATGAGCGATTGTTATCTGCTATTAGTACTATTAATTTAGACCTTATCCAGTTATGGAAGACGGATGGGTTTAAAGCTGTATGGGCAAGAATAGATGGATATTTTTTAGGGAGACTTTTAGCAGGAATGGCTATTGGTTTTATACTAGGACTAAAACTTATCGTAGGACTACTTCAGAGTCACCCTGTGCATATTTGGAGTTTCTTTTTTGGACTTATTTTGGCTTCTATACCGCTTATAGGTAAGCAGGTAAAAAAATGGAGAGCATTAGAGGTAGTCCTTTTGGTATTGGGAGCAGCACTCGTTTACTGGGTGACTGTAGCTGCACCTAGTCAGGGTAGCGAGCACTTATTTGTAGTGTTTATAGCAGGAATTATAGGTGTGTCTGCATTGATGCTTCCGGGACTTAGTGGCAGCTTTGTGCTGTTATTGATGGGGATGTATACGATTATTATGCCAGCTATAGAGGAAGTGACTCACCATCCATTTGGTCCAGAGTTATTGGTCGTTTTGGTTTTTGGACTGGGTATGCTAGTAGGTTTATTGAGTTTTGCTAAGGTATTGAGTTTTACGTTTAAGAAGTATCCTAATCCTACATTGGGTTTACTTACAGGGTTTTTGATAGGGTCTCTTAATAAGGTGTGGCCGTGGCAGCATGTTATGGAGACACGTGTAAATAGCAAAGGGGTAGAAGTAGTGCTGTTTTCTGAGAGTGTGATGCCCACGACATTCAGTAATTTGACTGATAACTTTCTGTATGGAAATGACTCGCATCTCTTCGTGAGTATTAGTATCATGGCAGTAGCTATTGGTATAGTTTTTTTGATGAATAAATTTAGCGTAACGGAAATATGAGAAACTTTGCAGTCATAGGGTTTCCAGTAAAGCATTCTTTTTCTCCTGATTATTTCAAAGAAAAATTTATACAGGAACTCATCAAGGATGCTACGTATACGGCTATAGAAGTAGCAGATATTAGTGATATTAAGCAAGTAGTAAAGACACATGATCTTGCGGGGTTTAATGTGACTATTCCGCATAAGCAGACAATTCTTCCATATCTCGAAGGTATGAGTGAAGCGGCTAGAGTTATGGGAGCTGTGAATACAGTAACTGTGAGAGATGGAGCACTCTACGGAGATAATACGGACTATATCGGATTTAGAAAAAGTGTAAGAAGTTTACTTAGAAGTGGTTTTCAGAGTGCACTTATTTTTGGCACTGGTGGTAGTAGTGTAGCAGTAAAGTTTGCTCTAGAGCAGTTAGGTGTACTCTACTCCACTGTATCTAGAGGTAAGCATGCCGATTATACCTATACAGAGATAGACGAAGAGGTGCTGGGAGAGAATAATCTACTGATAAATACTACTCCGTTAGGGATGGATCCTAAGATAGATGAGTGTATAGACATCCCTTATGAGTTTATACACAAGCGTCATATCTGTGTAGACCTTATTTATAATCCAGAGGAAACACTATTCCTTCTAAAAGCAAGCGAGCGAGGTGCTCGTGTCAAAAGTGGGTTAGAAATGCTTCAAATTCAAGCTGACGAGTCTTGGAAAATATGGAATTCGTAATTTTTATCTAACTTGCAGTCATCTTTATGAAAAATACACTTTTACTCTTAGCTTTAGGGACAGTTTTACTTATAAATGAAAGTTGCCAGAAGCCACCTGTGCCTATAATTGTCCCAGCAGGTAATACAACCGATACCACTATTGGAGGCGGGGGTCAAGAAGAAGAGGTGAGTCCTTATGTAGGGTCTTGGAAGTATGATAAGATAGAGCTAACCAATGGTGTACTAGAGATAATGGGCAATGAATTAGGTGATTTTGAAGGTGCGGGATCGGACATAATCGGGGAAGTAGTAATTACCGAAAATCCAAATATGTATACTACAACACTTTCTTTTACTGCGGATATTTCGGTGTTTGGTCAAGCTCAAAGTCTGCCTGTGGATAAGCAAACATCGGGAGGGACCTGGACTGAAAGTAATGGTGAAATAACGCTTGTAGATGATAGTGGTAAAAATATAGCTGTGGTGAGTAGTACTTCCTCCTTGATAGTCTTTACTGGTGAGTTTACAGAGACTATAGACGCACAGTTTGGAAGCATAGATGCTACCTCAGATGTAGTGTTTACCATTAGTAAATAGCTTACCCAGTTTCAAACCCAAACGTTACTGTACGTTGCTCGTGAGTTTATTTAGGCTCGAGCAGAGATGTGTTCAGACCTAGTGTAAAGGTAAACTTAGCCTTAAACTTTACTAGTCTATCCAGGCTCCTCCACCTACGAAAGTTTTCCGGTAGTACGTTTGTTTGAGATTGCTCACCATCACACCTTTACTGCTAGAGGCATGTGCAAAGTATCCATCCCATAAGTAGATACCCACGTGAGTTATTCGAGTTCCGCCAGCCGTAGCAAAAAACACTAGATCTCCTTCGTACAGCGATAGTTTATTGATGGGCATAGAGTTACTATAGATATCACGTGATACTCTCGGTATTACTTTATTGTAGACTTGACTGTACGCATTACTGGTAAATCCTGAGCAGTCTGTACATTTCTTAGTACTGCCGCCATAGCAGTAGGGTGTACCTCGCCAGTCTAGCGTAAACAGAAGTAGATCTAAGTTAGCTTCAGGATTAGCAGGAATACTTAGCTCAGAACAGATATTGCGTATTTTCTTCCATTTTCTAGGATTAGTAGCTGAGGTATCTACTTCTTCCAGTATTACCTTACTTGTGTCTTGTGCTACGAGGTTACTCGTGACTATAAAACAGAATAGGACGAGTAAATATCGCATTATACTATTAACTCTTCGTAAGGCAGTGTTAGTATAGTTTCTCGTACAAAGGAAGGATGTTTTCTAACTTGTATTTCAATGCATGTTCTTTCGCCTGTTTCTTAAATAGGGCAAGGTTTTCATCTTTGAGTATATTTATTGCATCCGCTCCCATTTTTTCTACGTCTCCTATGTTGCTGATATAGCCAGTGACTCCGTCTATATTTACCTCTGGTAGCCCACCTGTATTGGTACTTATCACAGGCACTTCACATGCCATAGCTTCCAGGGCTGCTAGTCCAAAACTTTCTGTTTCAGAAGGTATTATAAATAGGTCAGCTATGCTGAGGAT
Source organism: uncultured bacterium (assembly GCA_963933305.1). Taxonomy (GTDB): domain Bacteria; phylum Bacteroidota; class Bacteroidia; order NS11-12g; family UBA9320; genus UBA9320. Next base: position 11,004 of record CAWVTM010000034.1, on the reverse strand, counting down.
CTCTTCTACGGCTTCTTGCTTTCCTAGGAAAGTGACGTCTGCACACACCTCGCAGTTTCTACATTCTTCTTCTACAGTTGCTCGTTCGGGTCCATCTCCTATAAGCAGGAGTTTTGCGGGCATTTTGGCTGCTACTCTTCGGTATATTTCAAGTACGTCTGGTACACGTTTCACTTTTCTGAAGTTTGAAGTGTGTACGAGTATTTTTTCATTGTGGGGTGCTATGGCTTTTTTGAAGTGGTCCTTAGGTTGTTTATTAAACCTATGGAAATCTATAAAATTAGGGATAACGTGAATGTCACCGTCATAGCTGAAGTTAGCATAAGTGTCTTTTTTAAGGCTCTCAGATACTGCTGTCACTATATCACTTTCGTGAAGTGAGTAGCTCACTACGGGCTCGTAGCTTTGGTCTTTACCTACGAGGGTAATGTCTGTACCATGCAGTGTAGTTACTATCTTAAGTTTGATTCCTTCTCTAGCAAGAATATGCTTTGCTGTCACAGCTGCAGCAGCATGTGGGATTGCATAATGTACATGTATAACCTCTAGCTTATGCGCTTTTACTATATCCACTATTTTACTAGTGAGTGCTATCTCGTATGGTGCGTATTTGAAGAGTGGATAGTTATTGAAACTGACTTCATGGTAGTATAGGTTTTGATTAAAGGCATCTAACCGTACAGGCTGATCATAGGAGATAAAGTGGACTACATGTCCTTTGTCTGCTAATGCCTTACCTAGTTCTGTGGCCACTACACCACTACCACCGAATGTGGGATAACATACTATGCCTATATTCATATCTATTTAACTATACAAAGATGAACGTATTAGAGTTTGAAAACTAACGGATTAATATAAAAATGATTCAAGATTTGGAGAGTCAATAAACATTTAAAGAAAAGGCGTATTTCTTTCAACGATACTTTGCAAGTAGTTCTTAAGGGTTGCTTGATTCGATACTATCTTTTGTGACAGTTTTAGCGATAAAACAAGTGGATTACACAGTTAAACACTTTTTTTCTTCCTAAAACTGTCTTGGAATAGCGCTCTATTTTTTCGCCACTTTCAGTCGAATCTCACTAGTTAAAAATATTCGAAATCTAACCCAATAATCGATCTCAGTTTTAGAAGTCTATTGGGTACGTCAATAGGTTGTTTAATAATTAAAATAAGTTTGGTCCGAGCCATTTTTTAGTGATAGCTAGGTCACTATTTCTACGCTCTGCATAGTCATTCACTTGATCGTCACTTATTTTCCCTATTGCAAAATACTTGCTTTCTGGATGGGAGAAGTAAAGACCAGACACAGATGCTGCCGGATACATGGCAAAGCTCTCTGTAAGGCTAATTCCGGTATGTTTTTCTACTTCTAGTAGCTCCCAGAGTTTTGCTTTCTCGGTATGGTCAGGACTAGCGGGGTATCCTGCTGCCGGTCGGATGCCTTGATATTTTTCGCGGATTAGTTCATCGTTAGTTAATTGCTCATCTGCGGTATATCCCCATATAGAAGTACGCACCTCGTGGTGGAGGCACTCTGTGAAAGCTTCGGCAAGTCTGTCTGCTAGTGCTTTGACCAGTATGGAGTTATAGTCATCATGATCTGCCTCATAGTGCTCTATCATTTTCTCTATACCTATTCCTGTAGTCACTGCAAAGGCTCCCAGATAATCTTGTTTACCGCTGCTAGTAGGAGCTATGTAGTCACCCAAAGATATATTGGGTATTCCTTTTCCCATTTTACGTTGCTGGCGTAAGAAATTAAATGTGGTTCCCGTTTCAGTTAGTTTTACATCGCCGTTTTCCTCATTAGCTTGGAATATGCCAATTACTGCTTTGGCTGTCAGCTTCTTATTAGCGATAATGTCATCGAGCATAGCCGTAGCATCCGTAAATAACTTTTGAGCTTCTTCACCTACATAAGGATCATCAAAGATAGTTGGATATCGGCCTCTGAGTTCCCACGTCTGAAAGAATGGAGTCCAGTCTATGTATTTACGCAGTACCTCTAAGTCGAAGTCTTCGTATACTTTAATGCCAGATTTCGCTGGTGTGGGAGGGGTGTAGTCCGACCAGTCTAATCGTAATTTATTATCTAAAGCCTCCTGAAAGGTAAGGATGTTTTTATCCGCTTGCCTAGCTGCATGTTGCACAGCTAGTTCTGCATACTCTGCCTTGGTGTCAGATTCAAATTTAGCTTTGGAGTTTTCTCCTATTAGTTTACCTGCTACAGGTACAGATCTAGAAGCATCTAGTACGTGCACTATAGGGCCGCTGTAGTGTGGAGCTACTTTTACTGCGGTGTGTACTCTACTTGTGGTTGCCCCACCTATGAGTAGAGGGTATGTCATTCCTCTGCGTTCCATCTCTGTAGCTACATCCACCATTTCGTCTAGACTGGGAGTGATGAGCCCACTGAGTCCTATTACATCTACATTATGCTTGATGGCTGCGTCTAGTATTACATTAGCAGGTACCATGACACCTAGGTCTATGATTTCGTAGTTATTACACGCTAGTACTACACCTACTATATTTTTACCTATGTCGTGCACGTCACCTTTTACAGTAGCCAATAGTATCTTTCCTTGGGTACTTGCTGCGGATTTATCAGCTTCTAGGTAGGGCTGTAAATAGGCTACAGATTTTTTCATCACTCTGGCACTTTTTACTACTTGAGGTAAAAACATTTTCCCTGCTCCGAATAGGTCTCCTACTACATTCATACCAGCCATTAGAGGACCTTCTATCACATGGAGTGGTTTATCATATGATAGGCGTGCTTCTTCAGTATCTGCATCTATGTAGTCTGTGATTCCTTTTACGAGCGAGTGTTTCAGTCTTTCTTGGACGCTCTGATCTCTCCAACTGAGATCCACTGTGAGTTTTTTGCCGCCGCCTTTTACAGTCTCTGCATAGTCTACCAGTCTTTCAGTGGCATCATCTCGCCTATTGAAAAGTACATCTTCTACACGCTTGAGCAGATCTTTAGGTACTTCTGCATATACTTCTATCATCCCTGCATTTACGATTCCCATGTCTAGTCCAGCTTGGATAGCGTGATATAAGAAAGCGGTATGCATAGCTTCACGTACTACATTATTACCTCTAAAACTAAAGGAGATATTACTTACCCCTCCACTTACTTTGGCGTATGGTAAGTTTTCTTTAATCCAGCGAGTAGCGTTTATGAAATCTATGGCGTAGTCATTATGTTCCTCTATTCCGGTAGCTACAGTTAGGATATTTGGGTCAAAGATGATATCAGAGGCTTGGAAGCCTACCTGCTCAGTGAGTATCTTATAACTACGCTGACAGATTGCTATTCTCTTATCATAGGAGTCTGCTTGTCCATTTTCATCAAAAGCCATGACTACTGTAGCAGCACCATACCTTTTTATTTTTGTAGCACGCTCTATGAATGTTGCTTCACCGTCTTTAAGACTGATCGAGTTTACTATGCCTTTGCCTTGGATTACTTTCAGTCCTGCTTCTATGATTTCCCATTTGCTGGAGTCTATCATTACAGGTACTCGACTGATGTCTGGTTCGGCAGCTATTAAGTGTAGGAAGGTGACCATGGCCTCTTTGCCATCGAGCATTCCTTCGTCCATATTTACATCTATGACTTGAGCTCCATTTTCTACTTGTGAGCGTGCTACGGATAGTGCTTCATCATATTTGTTATTGAGTATGAGTTTAGCAAAGGCTTTGGAACCGGTTACATTGGTTCGTTCTCCTATATTAATAAAGTTTATATTAGGTGACTGTACCATTGGTTCCAGACCACTAAGTCGCAGGTAGTTTTGTATTGATTTTCCCATTATCCGTATTTAGAGGTGTTAGGGATGTAGAGAAGCTTATCTGGTCCGTCAGCTGACGGATAGGATGTAGCACCTTGTATGAATTACATTTTCAGGTTGCTAAGACTTCTCTGGGCCTAATCCCTCAGTCTTTCTTTATAAGCTGTGCAAAGTTATCTAAACGTAGTCCATAAAAAAACCACCGTGATAATAAATATCACGGTGGTTTTGTATAAAGTGAGAAAACTGTATTACTTCTCTCTGATAAGTTGTACAGATCCTTCTATAGGGCCTTTGCCTTCGTTTTCATCTCCGAATAAGAACTGGTAATTAATGATATAGTAGTAGGTGCCATCTGGGCAGTCTACACCTGTATTATTAACTTGTCCATTCCACGATTTAGTGATATCTGTAGAGCGGTACACTGACTCTCCCCATCTGTTGAAGATTTTGATCTCATAGGTATCTAGGTTTTGTCCTTCTACTACGAAAGTATTATTGAGCTGCAATGGATCTTTAGATCCAGGAGTGAACACATTATACGGTTTCAGCTCTGGGACTTGATCATTCTCTACCGTTTGGCAGATCGTATCTGGACATCCTATTTGATTTATTGCGATAAGACAGATTTCGAATGTACCTTCTCTATCTTCATAGTTATGACAAACTGGTTCGAGATCGTCACTTGTAGTTTGCACTTTTATTTCTGGCAGTGGCTCTAATTCTTGGATAGTCCAAAATAAATCTAACTTTCCTCCAGGAGTAGCTTGTGTGGTAGAGGTATTGGTAAAGCAGAACTCAGGCTTACCAGAGTCATCGATATCAAAACCAGCAGTGACATCTTGTACTTCTACTTCTATGGTATCTTGAGCCCAACATCTCGGAATCTCGTCATACTCCGGTGCTAGTATCACACTATACGTACCAGGTTGGCTATAAGCGTACTGGTAAGTATTTATAGTCTCATCCTCTTCGTTTCTTTCCTCATTGTTTCCTAAGAGCCATTTCAGACGTGTATATCTAGCATCGTATGTACCTGTGAACGTGATTACTTCATCAATACAAACCGTCATAGGATCTGCCGTAATAAGTACTTCTGGACTTGGATTTACGATGACCACTATTCTTTTCTGTATTAGAATATCTGGATTAGAGTCTGGAAACATTCTATCACATATAACTCCTGTACCAGGTATCTCATCACTCTGTATCATGAAGAGCTCATATGTGCCTGGGGTAAAGTAGGTATGTGAGAAAGTATCACCTATTTGACCTGGAGGGTCATTACTCTTATCTCCCCAGATAAACTGGAATGTAGGGGTATTTACATCTCCTGCACTTCTATTAATTATGGCTACAGTCTCACCTTGACAGATTATAGCGGTATCATTTTCATTCCATACTGCATTTTGGAACTCAAAGAATGGCTGTGGTCCTGGTATATTGATGGTTTTAGTGATCGTCTGCTCACAGCCTAGTAGTGTCTTGACTGTAAGTGTCACATCAAAACTACCTCCAGATGTATATACGTGACTAGGGTTTTGGAGTATACTCTTACGTGTATCATCTCCGAAGTCCCACTCCCAAGATATGATCTCTTCACACTTGATGTCTGGATCATCTGGACATGCCTCTTTACAAGGGTCTTTCACTTCAGTGAGGTCTAAGAAATCTACTTTAGATGCGCAGTTTACGAGCTCGTCTCCGAAACTGAAGTCTGGTATCACATCAGTAATAAATATGTCAAATCGCGTAGTATCTGTACAGCCTACGCTATCCTCAGCTACTATGGTCATGGTATATACACCGGTCTCATCATAGAAGTGTGTAAGTGGAAGTGAGCGAATACTGTCAAATCGTGTATCACTATCATCCCAGTCGACCATAAATGTTTCTAATGGTGGACTCGCTACATATCTTATCGGATCATTCCAAGCTGTTGGTGTAGGGAATTGTCTAAGTGGGAAAGTCACTGGATCTTCCTCACCTCGCTGATAGTATCGAATGGAGTCATATATACCTATGGTGAGACCCTTACAGATAACCTCATCGCTGAGTTTAAAATAATTAAAGAAGCCCATATTGAAACTAGCAGGAGTAGGTCCAAAACTCTGACAACCATTCGTAGATGTAAGGAAAGCACTCGGTGACATCTGACCACTACCATATACAGTTATGGTATCCTTTTTTGTTGGGTCACAGATATCATCTGTTACTTCTTTTTTCCATTTGTAGACGTGCATCCATAGGCCAGAGAGTGTATCTAGCTGCCTATTGCCATTGGTATCTAGTAGCAGTGTGTCATATCCTTGTACGGAGGAGTCTCTAAAGTGAAGTATATGCTGAGTCTCTATAGTATCCGGCGGAGAGAATGAATTATCTACACGGTAGACTTTATCATTTTCACGAAATACACCTTCATTGCCAGCACGGTCAGAGTAGATCTCAACCCCAAACTCAAAAAATTGGCTGATTCCGGTAGTGTCTATACACCCTTCTGATCCATCTCCTAGGTAATATGCTATATCTTCTTTTGCAAGACTATTGTAATCTATACCGAGTCTCTCAAATGCTCGCTCTACGAGAATGTCAGCATTACCTGTCTTAGCTACTATTTTCCAATCTTTGATTATAGAAGTTACTATAGTATCTCCTATTGGAGGTTGCGTTTCGAAATCTTCTAGTTTAGTACGTACTACGTAATTATAAAGCCATTTATCTGTATTTGTCCATACGATATCTGAATCGTTTCTGTACGTTCTTGGTCCACCATATGGCTTATAATAACTAAATATCTCAGAGTATAAGGATAGATCTGGGCTATTATCTCCTCCTGGGTACCCCCAGTTCCATCTTAGAGACCGGATACTATCCTGTAGAGTAGTATTGAATTTATACCATACGGTATCTCCTGGACACAGATGATAGTTACCAGCTGCATCTATTGGTTCTGGATGTATAATAGAGAATGAAGCATTTATAGGCAATATTCTAAATAAGTCTGGATAGTAAGCCGTGTCAAGACACTCTGCCGGACTTCCACTACCTGGCACACCTGGTGTGGCTGGGATGGCTGGGCCATTACCCACTATTAGTCCTAGAGAGAAAGAACCTACTGGATCTCTTAAGTATGGGTTACCTATCACTCCCGGAGCATATCCCTTTAGGAAGGTGGTAGGCCAGTTACCCGCTATTGCGTATGGAAGTACAAATGGTAAAGGATTCTGTGGTTTAGAGCCAAATACTGCTCCTCCATTGAATGCATTCCAAGAGGTATTTAAATTTACATCAAAAAGGAAAGTATCATAGTTTACTGCAAACCAAGGTTGAGTACAGCCAGGTTTAGTCTCTGACATATTGAAGCCAAGGATATATGGATCTTGTCCTTGGAAAGGACAAGGATCTCCAAATTCCCAAACCATACCTTTAGCTGATGGAGGCCCTAGTGCTAGTGATTTACTAGTGACAGACTCACAATCGTAAGGTGCTGGAGTGATAGTATCCTTGTGCCATAGTGATATTGTGTAGCACTGTGCATTTTCATCGAACCACTTCTGACGATGTACGGCAGAGTCTATGAACAGTTCTTGTTTATCATCTCGTACGAGTACTCCAAAGACTTTTTTGGTGCCAATGACAGTAGATGGCTGTGCATAGGTAGTATCAGCATCTATGGTCTGTGAGCCTAGTTCAAATTTAATAGAGTCTCCCCCTGCTATTCGAATCTGCTCGTTAGCGTTTATGATAATTGTTTGTGGTCCTGTTAAGGTACGGCGAGTACCTGGTACAGGTCCGCCACCACCACCGCCACCACCTGCTGGTGGATCTAGCTGAAGTGTAGTAATAGTTACTCCAGCAGGCACAGTGATACGGGTAGCATAGTCTGTCACAGTCCATTGGGTACTTCCGTTTCCGGCGAGAGGATTATTCCTGCCCAGCGTGTCTTCATTATGATAGAGCGTATCTCCATTGTATATAGAGATGAAAGTATCTTCAGCTGTTAGCCATTTTAACTGTGTACCATACATCGTCGTTTCTGACCTTCTTACGGTTAGATTAAATGGTTCGAAGTATGCACCTCCTGATCCCCTGATGAGAGAGCGTTGGTTAGTGTCTATAAAGAAGTTTCTAAAGTCAAAAAAGCTAGCATTGAATGGATTGTCGAATACATCGATAAAACCGTTATTCCTAACTATTATGGAATCTAAAAGAGTACCGTTAGGTGTGCGTACGTAGTAAGTGTAAATAGAGTCTGCGGGCACTGTGAGTATCACACGTTTCTGCTGTATCATAGTGCTATCTGCATAGATGGATACTGGATAACACAGTTTTAATGTTTTGTTAATACGCACTTCTACCTGTGGCTCTGAATAGTTTCTTCCATCTTGGAATGTACTGTATATCTCATCCCAAGGAGTATACCAGTGACATGGAGTGCTGTCTATTCTCCAGTTACAGTTGATACCTACATTTTTATTCACCCATGGTCTAGAGTCAGTGGTACACTGTGGTGCAAATCTGTCTCCCATAGTCCACACTCTCCATACATTTGGATTATAGTCTCTATTTCTAGGAGCTGGATTAGCCAATGGTATGGCAGTCTGGTCTCCTGTACCTGCGCCACCACTAACTACAGGTGGTGTGTAGAGAAATTCTAATCTGTATCGTGCACCGGTTCCGCCTCTATAGCTTTCTGGGCGGTCTCCACCTACATACGCATTTAAGGTGCCGTAGTCTTCATTTCCATTTTTGTCTAGTCTGTGGGTAGGCTCCTTGTATCTCGTAGTGTCTGAACCAGAGATTACAGTGATACTATCACCATTACCTGTATCTACGTATGCTTTGATTCCTCTTTGAATTATGGTATCACCTGCACTGTAGAGCGAATCATATTGCACAAAATTCCCACGTGGCCCTTCTTCCCACTCGCGGTATCTCCACTCATACTGACCAGTGGTGTTATCATATATACGGTCAAAAGAGGTGGTGAAATATACAGACATTTCGTCTTCGTCTAGCTTATTGAAATCTGCTTGGTAGAATGAAGAGTTATTTACCATACACACGGTGTCTCTCACTACACACTGATAGGTTTGGTTTTGAGCAACCTGGTCAAAAGCTACACCTATTGTGGAGCTTACTCCGAGGATACGTATAGTATCATACACGGTGATGTCACAAGGCCCTACTTGTAAGCGAAGACTTGCCATAAAGGGGCCTATCCCGTAACCGAAAGAAGGAGCAAGAGATTTGTCATTAAAGTTAAGATTACCTGCTGGAGGTACACCGAAATTCCACAAGAATTGATCAGGTGGATTACCATTTAAGCCAGTGACTCCAAAGACTACTGGGTTATCTACTACACAAGCAGGATTAGGAGAGCTGATGATTTTAGGATCTAATACGAGATTAGTCACAGCAGAAGATAAAGAAGCTGTATCTTTACATCCGTATGCTTGTCCTATGAGCATCACTGTAAAAGTGCCGTTTGAAGTGTATAAGTGTTGGATTACACCGGGTATAGTTCTTAAGGAATAGTTAGGCAAACGACTGCCTGGATTTCCAGTCCAATACTGTGTATTGGTAGTAGGAGTGCCGAATAGTGAGTCCCCATCTCCAAAATTCCAATAAAACGTATCTAAATCCGCTAGTGCAATGACTGAAGTATTTCTAAATCTTCCTAATGTAGAATCACAGTCAGGGTTTGTTGGAGTAATATTTAGTAGTGATATACCTAATTCAGGATATATGAATATGAAGTCTTTAAAAGTGACCTCAGATAGACAACCACTTGTGTCAAGTGTCTGTACTACTAAGTCAAAAGATCCACCTGTAGGGTCTGTGATTGTAACACAGAATTCATTATAGATACCATTATCTGCGGTAGTTACTACCACAGGGTTGATCGTGTCTATCGATAGACCGTTACTAAAGGTATAGGTAACCTTTGCTATTTTACCATCTTGGATGCCTCCTGTTACATTCACGTTAGAGGAGTCTAAGAAACAAAAGCTGTTGTTTTTAAAACACTGAGTGTCCTTGTTAGTCAATATTACCTTGATATTAGGTGACGGTTTCACTACTACAGTGACAGCACCCGTACAGCTTCCTGCTACACCAGAACCTGCAAAGGTGACATTATATGTTCCAGCTACAGGGTAGCTGAATGTAGGATTCTCACTTATACTTGTATTTCCTATATAGTCAAAATCCCAGAGTACTGACATATCAGTATATCCGGTGGAGTTAGCCTTGAAAGTGATGATCTCACCCTCACAGAAAACGCCAGTGTTAGCCTCTACACCATTGTTATTTACTACTACTGGAGTACACTGTGCGTACCCTAGCATGCTAGTAAAAACAATCATCATTGATAAAATGAACTTACTCAGAACATCTTTAGAAATCATTTTTTTCATATTGTTATTCGGTTGATTATTGTGTTTATTCACTTTTAAAAAGTCTGTAAATTTAACTTGCTTCATCATAATATTCAAATCTAAGGGCGTTTTAAAGTTAGTTTAATGTTTTTAGTAGTAGGAGCTTCACCTATTAGCGTGTAACTTATCTTGGCTACATAAGAGCCAGCTGGGCATTCTACGCCATCATTATATCGGCGTCCGTTCCACATATTTACAGGATCTTTGGTATAGAATACTTCCGTGTTAGTCGTAGGATCAAAAATCTGAATAGAATAATTTTCGTATCCTTCTATTTCTACAGCATACTCATCATTTTTACCATCCCCATCTATGGTTATTATATCATAGGTAGTGATTTTGCCTACGGGCTTAGTTTCTAAGGTGATACTGGTAGGTGCAGTACATGGATTATTTATTACTACTGCTCGTATGTTATGCTGACCTACGTTGTTCAGTGTAGTGCTACATTCTTTGGCATTAGTAGCTAGTAGTTTACTATCTATATACCAGTTGGCTATTTGATTTTTGTCAGAAAGTGAAAACAGGTATTTGCCATCCTGCGTGGCAGAGACTATCTGAGCCTCTGAGCTTTGCACATCTATAATCTTGCTGGTTTTGGTATCTTCTATTATCAGTGATAATACAGTAGCTCCTTTTTTAGTGACGGTAGTGGTTATTATCTTTACATCTGTAGCTAAGAGCTCGCTGTCTTGATACCAAGATCCTGCTTTTTGTGATTGTAAGGTAATCTTATCACCCATGCATGGTTTTGGGTTAGA
>CAWVTM010000033.1:0-16009 GCA_963933305.1 uncultured bacterium | reverse complement strand
GTAATTAGAACACAATGTATAGCTATTGGTTTCAGATATGTAATTTATATATCACAATAAGATTTTCTAATAGTAAAATTTGGTCTAATGTTAATTTAATGTTAAATTTGTTATGTAAATGTTAAGGAATAGATCTCAAATGAAAAATATACTCACACTCATAGTAGTATCTTTTGCTAGTATAGCAATGGCTCAAGGTAATGATATAAAGGTAGAAAACGGAAAATACTACAGTATGAATGGAGGTTTATTTAGCGGATTATATGCACAGTATGACGCTGGAGTAAAAGTAGCTGAATTAAGTGTAGAAGAGGGTGTATTATCCGGTGCTGCATTGTACTACCACACTAGCGGAAAAATAAAAGAAGAAGGAAGTTTCGATAACGGTAAGCGAAGTGGCAACTGGACTCAGTACAATACAATGGGGGACGTGAATAGCACGGCGTCCTACGTAGAAGACCAGAAGCACGGCAAATGGGTCGTTTGGGACGATGCAGGTACTAAGCGTTTTGAGATGTATTATGATAACGGTGCTCGTGTAGGTACGTGGAAAATGTGGAATGCCTCAGGTGAAATAACTACCAAAACATTTTAAAGAGTATTTTTAGTATTTCTCACAAAAAATTTTACAGCTTCTGCCTTTGGCAGAGGCTTTTTTTATGTCTCTTTAGATTGATAATAGGCTAGGTACTCTTTAGCCTTTTCCACGTATACCTTTGCATTTATCCGGACACCTTCTACTTGATCGTCGCTTAGTTTCTTTACTACCTTAGCAGGAGAACCCAGTACAAGAGAATATGGTGGAATAATAGTGCCTGCTGTGACTAGGGCATTTGCACCAATGATAGAAAACTCGCCAATCTCGGCATTGTTGAGTACGGTAGCATTCATGCCAATAAGTACATTATTGGCTAGCTTCGCTCCGTGTACTATAGCACAGTGACCTATTATACACTCCTCTCCAATAACGGCAGGATCATTTGGGTCGCAATGGATCACTGCATTATCTTGTATGTTGGTGCGAGCTCCCACGCTTATTTTATCGCTGTCTCCGCGGAGCACAGCTCCAAACCATATACTGACTTCATCGCCTAGTGATACATCGCCTATGACTGTAGCCGTAGGAGCTATGAAAACATCTTTGCCTTTTGTGATGGGTTTCTGAAGATTATTCATGTTTTTATCTTTTCCTTTTCCATCTTTTATGTGTCCAGAGCCAGTATTCAGGCTGGGCCAGTATCTGTTGCTCTAACATCGTCGTGTGTTGCTCTGTGATTTCTCCTTCTGCAGTTTCGTTTGGGGTATCAGTAAGTATGCTTATGTCCAAGGTGTAGTGTCCACGCTTTACTTTATTGATAGATCCATACGCTACTGGGAGGTCGTACTTTTTAGCAAATCGTTCTGTACCTAGAGCTATTGCAGTATCTTGACTAAGAAATGTGGTCCAGTGGACAGACTTACTATAGGTAGGACTTTGGTCAGCACCGAAGATGGTCATTCGAGGAGTAGAGTGTTCTTCTTTGAAGTAAGCAAAGGAATCTTTGGTAGTCACCATTCTAAGTCCAAAAGCACTGCGTGATTCTTTCATCTTTTCATCAAAGAATGGATTACTAAGCTTACTGTATAATCCTATGGTATCGTGGGGTACTTGCTGATCTATGCCAGCGGCTAGCATTTCCCAATTATTGTAGTGTCCTCCAACGATAATTACATCTTTATCTTGATCAAAGTATGGTTGTAGTATTTCGGGATTATTTACAGTGAATCGCGTGGATATTTGTTCTTTTGAAATACTAAATAGCTTTACACTCTCCACTATAATATCACATAAGTGAGCATAGAATTTTTTGCAAATGGCATTGACCTCCTTTTTAGACTTATCTGGGAATGAATTCGTAAGATTAGCGACCACCACTTTTTTCCTGTACGGAATAAGATAGTAGAAAATTAAACTTAGAAAATTAGAAACACCATATAATATCCTGTAAGGCAGGAAGGAGAGGGGCTTTAAGATTATATAATACAGTACTTTGGTCACGGGGCAAAAATAAGCCCAATCCTGAGAACAGAATTGGGCATTTTAGTTGTTTGTTTATTTTTAAGAGATGGTAGCGTTCTTAGCACGCTTACGCTCATTTTCTTTTAGATGAATTTTACGTAGTCGTATATTTTCTGGGGTTACTTCCACATATTCATCTGCTTGGATATACTCTAGAGCTTCTTCCAGTGTAAATAATTGTGGTGGAATAAGCTTGATTTTCTCATCTGCTCCACTACTACGTACGTTACTTTGTTTTTTAGCTTTAGTAAGATTTACTACTACATCGCCTGGACGTGAGTGCTCTCCAGTTACCTGGCCTTCATAGATTTCCTGGTTAGGAGATACAAAGAACTTACCTCTATCTTGTAGGTTGTTTAATGAGTAAGGAATAGCGTTACCATTTTCCATACTGATAAGAGATCCATTTATACGCTGAGGGATATTTCCTTTGTGTGGTTGAAATTCTTTGAATCTATGTGAGATAATAGCTTCACCTTGTGTTTGTGTAAGAAGTGTATTTCTTAAACCGATGATACCACGAGATGGTATTTCGAATTCTAAGTGCATTACATCGCCTTTCGGCTCCATAGTAAGCATATTTCCCTTACGGATAGATACGAACTCTATAACCTTACCGCTATGATGCTCAGGTACGTCGATTGTAAGTTCCTCCACAGGTTCACATTTTACACCGTCTATTTCTTTTATAATTACACGTGGTTGACCTATCTGTAGCTCATATCCTTCGCGTCTCATAGTCTCTATAAGTACGGCAAGGTGCAGTACACCTCTACCGAATACTAGATGAGAATCAGCTGTAGCTGTTTCCTCTAATCTCATTGCTAGATTTTTTTCTAGTTCAAACTCTAATCTGTCTTTGATGTGTCTACTAGTCACAAATTTCCCTTCTTTACCAAAGAATGGAGAATCGTTAATAGTAAATAGCATACTGATAGTGGGCTCATCAATATTGATAGAAGGAAGTGCATCTGGTCTTTCTGGATCCGAAATAGTATCTCCTATCTCAAAACCTTCTAGTCCAGTCACTGCACAGATATCTCCAGCAGCTACTTTATCTACTTTTACTTTAGCTAATCCGTCATATAAGAAAAGTTCTTTTACTTTAGTCTTAGTCACTGATCCGTCTCTTTTTACTAGAGATACAGTTTGATTTGATACTAATTCACCCCTCTTAAGTTTACCTATAGCTATTCTTCCTGTGTATTTACTGAAATCTAATGATGTAATCATCATTTGCGTATCGCCTTCTTCCTGTACGGGTGCCGGTACGTGCTCCAATATAGCGTCCAAGGCAGCAAACATGTTGTCGGTAGGTTTTTGCCAGTCATCACTCATCCAGCCATTCTTAGCACTACCATATACAGTAGCGAAATCTAGTTGGTCTTCGTTTGCGTCTAAAGCAAACATTAGATCAAATACTTTTTCGTGTACTTCGTCAGGAGTACAATTCTCTTTATCTACCTTATTTACTACCACCACTGGCTTTAGACCAGCTTGTAGTGCTTTTTCTAGTACGAAACGTGTCTGAGGCATAGGTCCTTCAAAAGCATCTACTAAAAGTAGTACTCCGTCAGCCATATTCATCACACGCTCTACTTCACCACCGAAGTCAGAGTGACCAGGAGTGTCAATAATATTGATTTTTGTTCCTTTGTATTGTACAGATACATTCTTAGATAGAATGGTGATACCACGCTCTTTTTCCAAGTCGTTATTGTCCATTACGAGCTCACCAGGTTTTTGATGATCTTTAAAAAATTGACAAGCCTCTAGAATCTTATCTACAAGGGTAGTCTTACCGTGGTCAACGTGAGCTATGATAGCAACGTTTCTAATGTTCTGCATAATGCGTATCTAAAATGGCTGCAAAGGTATACTTTATAGTTGAAGATATTGATATGGTACAACAAACTCTGTAGTGTGACAACTCTAATGCTAGTCTAGAGGGTGTTTTCATTTAAAAGTATTTTATTTCATTTGTAGGATGAACAACCCAATAACAATTTTAAACCAAGATATTATTTCGTACGCAAAAAAAATAAAGTAGGCCAAAACTGGCGTTTAGCGATATTAGGTAGTCTAGTATTCACAGTGATTTTTGCGGTAGCTAGCTTGTTATCTATAGGATCTATCATAGTATCTGGCCCGTTGGCTTTAGGCTATGGCTATTGGGTATTGTTCGTAAAGATGAGTTTGAAGTGGAGCATCTTTTTAATAAGTTTAAAAATTTTGTTAATTCACTAGTTCTGTATCTATTGAAGATACTCTTGATTATCGCTTGGTCGCTATTATTTATTGTCCCAGGTGTAATTGAAGCACTTACCTATTCTCAAGCTATCTTTATCCTAGCTGATGAGCCAGAAATCAAGGGTATGTATGCCTTGCGTAAAAGTGAAGCTATGATGAAGGGGAATAAGATGAAGTACTTTTTGATGGGATTAATATTTATGCTTCTAAGTATTGCTTAAGTTTTCACTTAGGGATTGGATTTTTATTCTTAGCACCTGTCATCCAAGTGAGTATGGCTAAGTTTTATGATGAAGCTAGAAGAAAGTATATTGGGGAGAGTACTGAGAATGAAATAGACGAAATCAGAGTTCCGGAAGCAGAATAGATCTTAGTTCTTGTATTTGCTATCTGTCAACTGACGGGTTCTTAATACGTTTCAAGACATAAAAAAAGCCCTTCAAAATAATTTGGAAGGGCTTTTTTATCGACGTCTGTGAAGACTTAGTACGTATTTATCTTGATACGTTTGGTCAATTCATCTACATCAGATTTGAATTTCTTATCTGTGTCTATCAGGTCATTTACCGTCTGACAAGCGTGTATTACTGTAGAGTGATCTCTACCTCCAAAGTACATTCCTATGTTTTTTAGACTGGCTTGTGTAAGCTGTTTAGCAAAGAACATAGAGATCTGACGAGCTTGTACTATCTCACGTTTACGTGTCTTTGACTTCATGAGATCTACACTTACACCGAAGTAGTCTGATACTAGTTTCTGTATGAATTCTATAGATATTTCTCTTGATGAATTCTTCACAAAGTTCTTCATCATTTTCTTCGTCATATCCAGATCTATCTCTTTTCTATTGAGAGAAGCTTGAGCTATAAGTGATATGAGAGCGCCTTCCAGTTCACGGATATTACTATCAACTTTGTTAGCTACGTACTCAATAACTTCAGGGGGGAACTTGATTCCATCTTGGTACATCTTCTGCTCTAGTATAGACACTCTGGTATCAAAGTCAGGATTTTGTAAGTCTGCAGATAGACCCCACTTAAATCTTGACAAAAGTCTTTCGTCCACATCCTTTAGGTCCTTAGGAGCTCTATCAGAAGTAAGTATAAGTTGCTTCCCGTTTTGGTGCAGGTAGTTAAATATTTGGAAGAAAATTTCTTGAGTTTTTTCTTTCTTGGCTAAGAACTGAACGTCATCAACGATGAGAACGTCTATCATCTGATAAAAATGTAAAAAGTCATTATAGTTTCCATTCTTCGCACTGTCTACATATTGATTTATAAACCGCTCTGAAGATACAAATAGAACGGACTTGGTACTAGACATTTCTTTTATGCGATTACCTATAGCGTGTACAAGATGAGTTTTACCTAGACCTACTCCACCAAATATCATTAATGGGTTAAATGCAGTACCGCCTGGTTTATTAGCAACTGCATATCCAGCTGAGCGAGCTAGTCTGTTGCATTCGCCTTCTATAAAATTATCGAACGTATAGTTAGAGTTTAGTTGAGAATCTACATTTAGTTTCTTAAGGCCTGGTATGATAAATGGATTATGTATATTATTAGAAAGGTTAATAGGCATTCCCATTTCATTCTTGTTGTTGTGCGTCACGTTGCGTGTTGGCATATTCACAGTATACGGTCTACTATTGCCGTTTCCAGAGCTATCTACTATTACATTATACTCTAACTTAGACCCCGCACCAAGTTCTTTTTCTAAAGTCTTTTTAAGAAGAGCTACATAGTGCTCTTCTAGCCACTCATAAAAAAACTGACTAGGAACTTGTATGGTGAGTACCTTGTCTTCTAATTTAAGTGATTTGATTGGAGTAAACCAGGTTTTAAAGCTCTGTGGATTTACGTTATCTTTTATTGTCTGAATACATTTTTTCCACACAGATTCATGTTGTTCGCTCATATAAGTTTTTGGTTTTTAAAAGGTTAGCCTAAAATGTTGATAATAGCTCGGTATCCCGTTCTAATATGGGTGCAAGTTGGGGTAAAAAAAGTTCCTAAAAAAACATAAACGATATTGATTTTATGAAATTTTTGAGTATGAATACCCTAGTATACAAGCGGCCTGTGGGCTAGTAGTCTCATAATCAACACGTCCCAAGTTTATACCTCCCCAGCCAGTTTGATTGATGAAAATTTCTTTCCCATTTTGGTTCAATATCCTATGTGGAGAACTCATGAATGTATGCGTATGTCCACCTAAAATAAGGTCTATATTACTAGACGATTTAGCTAAAACTTTGTCGCTCACCTTGTTACCTTTATATTCAAATCCCAGATGAGATAAGCAGATGATTATATTACATCCTTCGTCTTTAAGTAATTGTGCTATTTTATTGGCATTTGCTATAGGATCTTCATACTTTATACCTCCATAGAGCTTATCAGGCACTAGTCCAGCTAATTCTATACCTATACCAAATAGACCTATTTTATAAGGTCCCATTTTTTTAATAGCGTATGGTTTTACCATTCCATCTAGTGGAGTAGTATTGAAATCATAGTTAGCACAAAGAAACTGAAATGAGGCTTGAGGCATCTGCTTAACTAAACCGTCTAGTCCTCCATCAAAATCATGATTTCCTAAAGTAGCGTAGTCATATCCCATTTCACTCATGAGTTTAAATTCTAGCTCTCCACCATAATAGTTGTAATAAGGAGTACCTTGGAATATGTCTCCGCTGTCTAAAAGTAGCACATGTTTATATTGTGCTCGTATGTCTTTAATAAGTGAAGCTCGCTTAGCTGCTCCTCCTAGTCCAGGATATCGCTTATGATCGGCAGCAAAGGGCTCTATGTGACTGTGCCAATCATTGGTATGCAGTACCACGAGTCTGTTCTTATCTTTACCTAATGCCGTCAGTGGTGAAAAAGCTGCACCGGCAGCCAATAGTCCTGCAGTCTTTATAAAATCTTTCCGTTTCATTTAGTAGAAGGCAAATAGGTGAGTGGGATAGGGTTATTAGCTTTTATATAGGTAATGAGACCATCTCTTATTTTTATGCCAGTATCTATGCGTTTTAGAGCTTCAGTGAGTATAGCGTAATTGTCGCCACCGTTTGCCATATAATCATTAGTAGCTAGTTTGTATGTAGTGCTATTCATCAATTGGTAGGCAGTTTGGTCTTTCCAAGAGTGATTAGCGAATGGTTCTCCACCTTTATCTTCTATGATCGTAAAGAGCGTATCCATCTGTGCCCTAGATAGCGTAAGTATACTTATCTCATTTTCGAAAGGCATAATCTGATAGACTTCACCTATAGTGACCTCTCCTGAATCAAGTGTGCTGCGTATACCGCCATAGTTGAGCAAGCAGAAATCTATATGTTCGCCAGTAGCTATTGCGGCTTGATAAGTAGCTTCTGCCATAAAACTGCCGAGAATACTAGTTGGTTTTTTCTTTTCTAAGAATGCAGGGCAAAATCCAATGACTTCATCCATAGCCTTACTCATGCCTTCTGCATACGGCAGTATCATTTCAGCGATTTTGGCGTCAGCTGCTATATTCTCGGCTATTGGAGTATTGTGGGTAGGCTGCACGTAGCTACGAGGTGCTATTTTGCACCCAGCGACTAGCAGCAGGATGAGAAGTGATTTACAATGCAATCTCAATTTCCTTTTTTAGGAGCTGTATAGCTCGTTGGGTTAGGGTAGTATTTTCTGTCATCAGCGTACTGAGTATTTTTTTACCTAATCCGGGACCAGATTCAGTCTCGTCACATTCAGCATAGCAATTTTCTACGGTATTCAGGATTTGTTCTTTTACGGCAGTGATCATCTTCCAAGATTCATCACTTACGTATATCTGCTGACTGATATTATGATTATACTCACTTTGCACAGTTTGTGTAAGTTCCTGTCTTAGTTGGTTAGCGGATTGTCCTCTTTTAGAAAGTCGCAGTACAAGATTCTCTGGACTGATACGATCTAGATAAAGTGTCAATCGTTCGTACGCTTGTAGCTTTATGGGAGTAATTTGACTATTTTGTTGTTTTTTCAGCTCTAGTATCCTGAGTTTTTGCTGCTCGGAAGTCATCTTCTGCATGAGAAAATAAGTGATACCAAAGACTATTAAAGCGGGTATTGTAAAGTACAGTAGGTGTACGAGCACATCTACGAGGTTTAATTCTACTAGGATCATGATTATAGAAACGAAATTAACGATTCACATACTCTTACCTTCAAAAAAATCGAAAATATAAGACTATTAGTAGATGTATGATATTTATGGCTGGTATTAGTGTTCCTTTGAAAAGGATATGACCTTGTTTCAAAACGTAAAAGAAGCCTTTACCTCAATACGCAGTAATGTGACTCGCACCATCATCACGTGTATGATTATAGCGATAGGAATTACCTCATTAGTAGGGATACTTACCGCTATAGACGGTATAGAGAGTAGCTTAGTGAAAAATTTTAGTTTTATGGGTGCTAATTCGTTCAATATCCAAAATAGGTCGGCTGGGTTTAGTATCAATAGGAAAACAAAACGAATAAATTATGAAAATATATCCTATCAGCAAGCCTCAGAATTCAAAGACAGATTTGATTTCAATGCCAAAGTATCCGTCAATAGCAATAACTCTTGGACCGCAATAGCCAAAAGAGGTGGTGAGAAAACTAACCCCAATACCAATATACTAGGTGGTGATGAAGGATATACTCAAGTGGCAGGCTATGAATTAGCAGAAGGACGTAATCTAAATGCCACAGATGTAGACCGTAACATAGCTGTAGCAGTAATAGGGCAGGAGATTAAAGAAAAGCTCTTTGGCAGTGAAGACTGTCTCAATGAGTATATACGTGTAGGAGGAGTAAAGTTGCTAGTAGTGGGACTGTTGGGGAAGAAAGGTGGAGCATTTGACTTCGGTGGAGATAGAGTAGTACTAGTACCTGTATCTCTTGCCAGAGCTAAGTTTCCTAGAGATAATGTGAGTTATAACTTGGGAGTAGCGGTAGGAGATGTAGAAGCTATGGAGTCTGTAGCCAGTTATAGTGAAAACCTGTTTAGACAAGTGCGTAAGCTTAAAATCAAGGAAGAATCTAATTTCAGTATCATAAAGAGTGACAGCATTTCTAAGGCTCTTTTAGAAAATCTAAATATCATTATTTTAGGAGCTATTTTTATAGCAGCTATCACTTTACTAGGTGCAGCTATAGCACTGATGAATATTATGCTAGTGTCTGTCACAGAGCGTACTAAGGAGATAGGCACACGAAAGGCCATAGGAGCTAAGGGTAGCACGGTACTTAACCAGTTTATCATAGAGGCCATCACTATCTGTCAGATAGGTGGTGTGCTGGGTGTTATTTTTGGTCTGCTGGTAGGTAATGCTATCAGTAGGTTTATAGGAGGGAGTTTTATAGTACCTTGGGACTGGATAGGATTAGCACTACTAGTATGCACTTTAGTAGGACTAGGAGCAGGGATATGGCCAGCTCGTAAGGCAGCACGTATTAATCCCATAGAGGCCTTAAGGCACGAAGGGTAGGGTTTTTTGTGAGAACGTGCCCCTCCGGCGTTTTGATTGATTTGTGCAGAGACCGAGGAGTCTCAAATTAAACTATCCGCTATGCGTTCCAATAAAAATATTTCGCGTTCTATTGACATGCCTTTTTTATCACTGGTAGATAGTGTTTTTTTATTGTAATTTATGGCCTCGTGGATATTCACCCACACTGCTTTCATTCCATTGTTGGTTTCGTAGGACTCCATTTTAGAAGTGCCCAGCTCCGTATTAATATCACAGGTATAACAATACGAAATCATATGCTGAATGTCATAGTCTCCTTTATACCAAGGCCTGTACTCTTCATAGATAGCAAAGGGTTGTATGTTGTTGATGTTTTCGGCACCAGTTTCTTCATTAAGTTCTCGTTTCATCCCTGTGATTTTATCCTCGTTTAGATCTAATCCCCCTCCTGGAAGGCTGTAGTCTTCATACCGTGCTGTATACAGGAGTAAAATGCGATGTCCTTGTAGTGTTATACTCCGAGTGGCTAGACGTGTAAAGATGGATTTATTTTCTAATGTTTCTATTTCAGGATGAAAATGAGTTTTGATAATTTGCATTTAGTTTTTTGAATTGGATGTAACAGCACAGCCTATTATAGACGCTGTGGTGATAGCAAAGCTTCATTCATACTTATTGTTTTAATTTTTATTGACCCGAGTATAGTCTCAGCCATTTGATATCCTTTTTTTACAGGTTTGTTCAAGATGAACAGATATCCATCTTCACTATATAAACAAGTATCTGTAGTCAATATTTCTTGAAGTTATATTAGAAGGTGAATTGTACCTGGTTTCATTCATAACTCAAATATATACATCGAATTATAAATAGAAACGGACTATAAGATGATTAAGACATTAAATACGCAAAGACGAAGCAAAAAAAATCCCGGCCTAAGCCGGGATTCACATTTTATAGTTGAAGGAATAGATGAACTTACTCTTGAGTAACTTCTACGTCTATTTCTACAGTGATCTCCTTGTGCAGGCCGATACTTGCTTTGTACTCTCCTAAGTTTTTCATGTCAGGAGCAGAAATTTTACGCTTATCTATATCAAAACCTCTATCCACTAAGCTCTTTGCTAATTGGATAGTAGTCACAGAACCAAAAATCTTACCGTTAGAACCTGCTTTCGTAGGTACAGTGATCTTAAGTCCTTCTAATTTATCAGCTATTGCCTGAGCATCAGCTTTTAATTTCACTTGTTTGTGAGCAGCTTGTCTTACATTCTCTTCTGCCATTTTAATAGCAGATGGAGTAGCTATGGTAGCTAGTCCTTGAGGTATAAGGTAGTTTCTACCGTATCCGTTTTTTACAACTACGATATCATTCTTTTCACCAAACCCTTTCACGAAATCTTTTAATATTACTTTCATTGATTTTTTAAAATTAGTTGGTTTTACTTATTTCATCTGATCTGCTACGTAAGGAAGTAGAGCTATGTGTCTACATCTTTTCACTGCTACAGCTACTTTTCTTTGGTATTTTAATGAAGTACCAGTGATTCTTCTTGGTAGAAGTTTCCCTTGCTCATTAATAAAAGGCATTAAGAAATCTGGATTCTTGTAATCAATATACTTGATACCACTTTTCTTAAATCTACAGTACTTCTTAGGGCGTACTATGGGCGTTCGTTTATATCTTTTTCTTTTTGCCATAATATTAAGCCTCTTTGTCTGTTGATACTGGTGAAACCTTCGCTTCTGCTACTGGAGCAGTTGGTTTAGCAGTTGCAGGAGCATCCGCTTTCTTAGCTTTGTTGAATTCTCCGTTTCTTCTTCTTTCGTTGTACTTTACAGCATGCTTGTCAAGTTTGATACATAAGTATCTTAAAACTTGCTCATCTCGTCTGTAAGCTAGTTCTAGCTTATCTACGATTTCAGCATCTGGTTCAGCAGCAAATTCGAAAATTTGATAGAAACCTGTTGTTTTTTTCTGAATAGGGTACGCCATTTTAGTTAGGCCCCAGTTCTCTTTGTGGATGAGCTCTCCACCGTTTTCTGTGATCAGCTTCTCGAAAGACAATACAGCTTCCTGCATCATTTTTTCGCTAAGCACGGGTGTAAGTACAACCACAGACTCGTAATTAGTTTTTGCCATTATTTAATTAGTGTTAAAATTTTAACGGCTGCAAAAGTAATATTTTGCCCGTAAAATCAAAGGTGATAGTTACTTTTTTCCGTTTTTCACCTCTAGGTAGAGTGTGTCTGTTCTGGGAGGTAATAAGATGTCATACGGAAACTTACGGATAACCACCGCTGTATCTGATGGATAAAAGGAAAAGGTAAATTGGCGTACTTCATTCATATGATCGCTTTTTTCATTGATTTTCAGCTCCTTAGCATACATATCATGATAGACTATATCTTCGTTAAACTCACTTCCTGAACTATTTAAATCTACTATAGCGTACTCAGTAGCCTGCCAATAGGCTCTATTCCACGCCAAGTAGTCATGCGTAGCAGTGATAGAGAAAAGAGCTATTACAGCAGTGAATAGTAAAAATAGTACTCTATTTAGAGCGAAAATACTCTCTCGCTTAGGCAATAGGATCAGTATCAGAAAAGGAACTGCAGTCAAGCAGTATCGGTCAAACTTATAATAGCTTATCATCAAGAACAAAAAGTAACCTACTACTGCTATCAGTGAGAATAAGGTAGTGTAGTTCATCTTCGTATGTTTCTTTTTAACCATCAGTATGACAGCCTCTATGCATTTAATTAGCATCCACTGAAAGAGGACTAAGCCAGCTAACAAGGTGATCATCGTCAGATTATCCCAATCCATATTTCCTAATCGGGTAGGGGTAGATAGCGATGCGGATGGCACGCCCACTAACCCAAGCTTCAGATTACTAAAGGTACTGCTGATGAATATATATGGGTACGCTGATATATAAACTAAGAAGGCTATGAGAAGAGCAACTTTGGATATGATGAGCATATATCTATTGGTATTGCGGCACAGGGAATAGCAAGACAGTAGTAGTAAAAAAAAAGAAATAATCCCTAGAGTCCGAAGTGGCAAAAGCCTAGTTCGTCCAAATGGGTGATAAAATTACCATCTGTCAGTGATTCAAGTATTTGTGAAGTCTTACTAAAGTTATGGGAGAGTCTAAAGGAGCTTTTTCTCCATGAATTAAATAAAAATAGGCTAAACCTAGTAGCCCAAAGCAGAATGGTGTTTAGAAGCTTAGTTTTCCAATCATCAGGTTTAACTATAGATACTAAAGCAAGTGACAGAGGAACGATTGGAGCTGTCTGCCGTATGAGTATGGCTCTGATGGGAAATACACTTGCCCAAATGATATTTTTAGTCTTGGTATTTACTATGAGTCAGAGCGAATGAATGGACGATAAGATGAGTAAGGTAAGAAATGGTACTTCGGTCTTGTAACTAAACGCATTTTGAAAGAAAAATTGATTAAAAGCCAAGACTGAAGTATCTGCCAATGCCCATTGCTTACTAAAGTGAGCAGTCAAACAAAGTCTGTAAAATGGCAATAGGCAGACCAAACTCAGTACTAATGTGCAGAGACGCAGTACCGTAAAGGAGAAACCGAAGATTTTGCAAAATAATGTACCCCATATCTTGTGAGCAAAAAGAGTCATAGCTCCCCAGTCATGGAATACGATAGCGTTATCCAGTGCCATAGCCTGAGCATTGATGGTGTAGAACCAATCATCATTTACATAAAACTCTCCGAATGGATTTACTATAAAAATAAGGAAGACCCATACGGCTGAGATGATTAACTCATGGGTTGAGATACGTTTTGATAATTTGCTAAAAAGAGCCTGTAGTCGCATTTTATTGAACAGCATTTTGAGCTTATGCAGTAAAATAGTACTAACTCTCAGCTAAAAGTAGAAGAAAGAGAATTGGATTACTTTTTCAACACTGCTTGTTTATCACGTTTAGAGATACATTCTTTGCAGGAGAATGGGAAGTTTTATAGTAAGTGCGAGAAAATACCGTCCAGAGACCTTTGACACGGTAGTAGGGCAACAGCATATTACGGAGACTTTGGTCAATGAAATTACCAATGACCGTCTGGCACAAGCATTTCTTTTCTGTGGTCCTAGAGGTGTAGGTAAAACTACCTGTGCTAGAATACTAGCTAAGGAAATCAATAAGGGTACCGTGCCAGAAGGATATGACTTTTCATTTAACATCTTTGAACTGGATGCGGCATCACATAACTCTGTAGATGATATACGAGCTCTGAATGAGCAAGTGCGGATACCACCCCAAACTGGTGACTATAAAGTATACATTATAGATGAGGTACACATGCTTTCACAGGCTGCATTTAATGCATTTCTGAAAACACTAGAAGAACCACCCAAGTATGCTATTTTTATACTAGCTACTACAGAAAAACACAAAATACTTCCTACTATACTCTCTCGTTGTCAGGTGTTTAATTTTGACAGAATAACAATACAGCAGATAGTAGACCATCTGAAAGGTATAGCCATAGATGAGAAAATAGAGGCAGAAGAGGAGGCTCTTCACCTTATAGCTCAGAAGGCTGACGGTGCTATGCGGGACGCCCTCTCTATTTTTGATCAAATGGCGAGTTATGGTACCGAGGGTAAGATCTCGTACCAAGAGGTGATCGATAATCTTAACATTCTAGATTATGATTACTTTTTTAAGGTAGTAGATACTTTCCTTGCTGGAGATATCAGCTCTGCTCTAGTCTTATTTAATGAGATATTGCAAAAGGGATTTGACGGAGAATTATTCTTGCATGGATTAGCAAATCATATGCGTGATCTACTCGTAGCTCAAAACGCAAGTAGCCAGCAGCTGCTAGAGAAGTCTAAGGAAATAGCAGGTAGATACCATAAGCAGTCTCAGGAAGTGAGTGCCTCATTTATAGTAAATGCTATTAATATTCTCGGAGAGACAAGTAATACATATAAAACAAGCCGAAATCAACGTCTTCACATAGAGTTAGCACTTATCAAACTAGCATCTCTGCAACATGCTATAGACGTGACTAAAAAAAAAAGCCTAAGCTAGAACTACTAGCCACCACAGGTTATTTCACCCATTTATTTCAAGAAAATACGGATAGCACTGATATATCAACGGATGCTACTGTAGTAAAAAAAATAAAAAAAGGCTCTGAAAATGAGCCCATAGAAACCGTAAAAATAGGAGGTTTACGGAGTGCTATGACTGCTCTAAAGACAGTCAAAAATGATGCTTCAAATGATACAGTTGCTTTATCTGCGGAAGAGAGCAGTAAACTGAAATCTATAGATGAGACGTCTGCTAAAGAGATGTTTAAGAAGTACGCTGATATTTTAGTAGCTGAAAAACGTGGAAGTTTGGCAGCATTTTTTGCAGATCCGCTACTCAAAGTAGCAGATGACACTATCACTATCACCGTAGGTTCTAAGATAGTAGAAAACCAGATCATAGAAGACAAGATTAAGCTGATAAGACACTTTGCTGCTGCGGGCTATCGCCTCAGCGGTCTGGAGTGTGTAGTGAATGCGACTGAGATAAGCGAGTATAAGATATTTTCTCCCAAAGAGCAGTTTGCTGTATTGGCACGAGAGTATCCAGCTCTTTCTGATTTTGCTAGTAGATTTAATTTAGATTTCGAATGAACACTGAGATAGTATCCTTACATAAAGCGTTTATCATACAGCACAATATGGTACAGGTGCTGAGTAATGTGGATATGAAACTTAATGCAGGGGAGTTTGCTTATCTCATAGGTAAGACGGGCAGTGGTAAGAGCAGCTTGCTCAAAACACTCTATGCAGATCTACCTCTCAATGAAGGGTTAGGGTCAGTAGCAGGATTTAGTCTCAATACTATAGCGAGAAGAGATGTTCCTTTGCTCCGCAGAAATATAGGGATGGTTTTCCAAGACTTTAATCTGCTGTATGACCGTAGTATCTTGGATAATCTAGACTTTGTACTCCGAGCTACAGACTGGACAGATAAGATTAAGATAAAAAGAAGGATAGATGACGTGCTGGAGTCTGTGAGCCTCACTAACGTACTGGATAAAAAACCACATCAACTTTCAGAAGGTGAGCAGCAGCGTGTGGTGATAGCGAGAGCCTTGCTCAATAGTCCACAGCTTATTTTGGCAGATGAACCTACAGGTAATCTAGACCCGGATGTAAGTGATGAGATA
>CAWVTM010000032.1:0-16143 GCA_963933305.1 uncultured bacterium | reverse complement strand
ATTTACTTCTGAATGGCGAAATAGGAACAAGCAAACTATCGTTAGCTGACAGCAATACGGAACCACTAAGCCATAGTGCCTTTTAGTGAAGGGAATATACCCCGTCTTAATAGCGGTGCTTGCAGTAATAGCAATATTAACTGTTTCGTTTTTTTTGTCACTTGATATCGCCTTTATCTTGGATATCTTTCAGATGAGCATCGCAGACAGCAGTAGGACACGGAGCTTTGTTGCTATCGAGTGTAGCGTATTGTTAGCTTAGATAAACGAGGATATTATCAGCGTAGTGTTTACTAGTTCATTTGTATATATGTTTTAAAAAGGGTGTATTGTACGTGTGTGATTATGGTAGGTGAGATCTGTATAAATAGGCAAGTAAGTGGCCTGTTTATTTCCATAATTGAGGTCAGATTAAAGTTGTTATTTACCTTTATATCTAATCTTTCACTACTTTGCAGATTCCAAAGAGCAAATAATGTAGTGCCGTAGTAGCATTTTATTACTAATCAGACATTTGGATATCACCTTAGATATTATCTTTTATCTGGGCTGAAAAAGTCAAATATCTAATAGTTTTTTAAAAAGTAAGCCTATTTAGTAATTAGATCTTTTTTGGTGTCTCCAGTAATTTAATACTGCATTTTCAACGAATCATTTTTTTAACAAACAACCAAAAACAAATGAAAAATCAAAAATTTCGATTTAACACATTGATGCGTGCGATTATGGTCTTAATGGTAACACTTCTAATTAATGAAGGAAGCCTAAAAGCCAATGAAACACATGAAAACTCATCAGAGCTAAGCCAGGTAGAAGCAAGTGTAAAAGTGTCTGGTAAGGTCACTAACAGGAGCGGCGATCCACTGGCAGGAGCTACCGTGGTAGAAGTAGGCACTAATAATGGTGCTATCTCTGATGTCAATGGACTGTTTTCTCTAGAGGTTGCCTCATTTCCGGTGACGATTAGGACCAGTTATGTGGGCTACTCAGATCAAAAGATGGTAGTATCTTCTGATGCACTCATTACTGTAGTGCTTACCTCAGAGGAAAGTTTTAATGAAGTGATAGTAACAGGTACTAGAGCTTTAGGTAGGACTAAGGTAGATGCTCCCGTTCCCGTAGATGTGATAGACATAGCTAGTGTGACCAGTAAAGGTGGGCAAGTGTCAGTAACTGAAATTATGAATGTACTCGCACCGTCTTTTACCTCTCAAAGTCAAACAGTATCTGATGGTAGTGATCATATAGATCCTGCAAGTTTACGTGGGTTAGGGCCTGACCAAGTGCTGGTTCTTATTAATGGGAAAAGGCGTCACAATACTTCGCTTCTAAATGTGAATGGTACTGTCGGTGCTGGTAGTGTAGGTACAGATATGAATGCTATTCCTGCTGCTGCTATCAAACGAATAGAAGTACTTAGAGACGGTGCTGCTGCGCAGTATGGATCTGATGCAATAGCTGGTGTAATAAATATAGTCCTAAAGGATAGAACAGATGGACTAGAACTAGCCATAACTACGGGTGCCAATATGAGTAGTCTAGGAAATCACCAAGAAGGCGGTATGGATGGTGAAAAATTCCAACTGGATGCGAATTATGGAGTTCCTATAGGAGATAAAGGTGGATTTATTAATTTTACGGGATCTATTTCCACAAGAAATCCGGCACTTAGAAATGCCACTAATCTTGAAAAATTATTTGATATAAATAACTCTGCTGAACGGTTATTTGTGGAACAAAATCCAGGAAGTTCTGTAGCACAAATGACCACATCAGACTATACTAATTCCATAGCGGCATTGCCTCAAAGTTTTAGAGATGCTGCAGCTGATGCAGATTATAATATGCTCGACGATTTGGAACTAACAGCGAGAGGTCAAAACAGAAGTGACTACAGGTTTAAGGTAGGTACATCTCAACTTAGAGAAGGTAAGACTTTTGTAAATATGGCAATACCCTTGAGTAAAAATACAGAATTATATGCATTCGGTGGTGTGGGTTCTAGACAAGGTTTAGCATACGGGTTCCTAAGAGAGGCTCATAGACCTAAAGCAAATACAGCTGCAAACCCAGATGGATTTTTACCAGGAATCCAATCAGAGGTTACTGATAAGTCTCTGGCCTTTGGTGTAAGAACTACAAAAGCTGGATGGAATATTGACATGTCTAATACGTATGGAAGTAATGCATTTGGGATTACAGTGGTAAATTCAACTAACGCTAGTCTTGGAGCAGCTTCTCCCAGTGTATTTGATGCTGGTGCATTTGGTTTTACTCAAAACACTACAAATCTAGATTTCAGTAAGTACAGAGAAGATTGGCTAAGCGGTGTTAATCTTGCATTTGGTGCGGAGTATAGACTAGAGCAGTTTGAAATAACTGCAGGTGCAGAAAATTCATATGCAACGTATAATAGTGGTGTAGCCACTACTCCTGGTCAAGCTGGAGATACTAATGTAATGGGTGAAAGCCTTCCGGGTACCTCCCAAGTGTATGGTGGATTTACGCCTAATAATGCGATTTCTAAAAAGAGAAGTAATATGGGTGGATATGCAGATGTAGAGCTAAACCTTAGTAAGAAGTTATTACTTGCATTAGCAGCTAGATATGAGTCTTACTCTGATTTTGGTAATACATTTAATTATAAAGTTGCTACACGATATAAGGTGAGTAACAATATAAATGTTAGAGGTGCATACTCTACAGGATTTAGAGCTCCATCACTTCATCAGCAGTATTTTAGTAGAAGTAGTACCGTATTCGATGCAAATGGTGTAGCACAAGAACAAGGACTTTTTACAAATGAAAGTCGTGCAGCTCAATTATTAGGTGTAGATAAACTAAAACAAGAAACTTCAAATAGTTTAAGCTTTGGTTTGACTGGTAGTTTCAGAAACTTTACAGCAACTGTAGACGCTTATAGCATAAATATACAAGACAGAATAGTGCTTTCTGGCTCATTTAGTGATGGAGGAGATCCTGAATTACAAGCGTTGTTCAGTGCAGCAAATGCGAAAAGTGCTCGATTCTTAGCAAATGCTATTGATACTAAAACGGAAGGTATAGACATAGTGATATCTCATAAGGCTAATTTAAGCAATGAGCGAAAACTAGTGAGTAGTGTAGCTGCTACATTTTCTACCAATGAAGTAACAAACGTGAATGTCCCTGAAAGTGTGTCTAAGGCAGGACTAACCGGTCAGTTTTTTGATGGACAAGAAGAAGCTTTTTTAACCCTAGCTCAGCCACGTTCTAAAGTATCATTGATTAACACCTTGTCTTTCGAAAATGGATTTAGTGTACAATTAAGAAATGTATATTATGGAAGTGTAACTGATCCAGATGATTTTTCTGGAGATGCTCGTATAGAGGGTACTGTTATATCTGATGATGCCGTATATGATGCTAAGGTGATAACGGACTTATCATTGAGCTACGGTCTTGAGAATGGACTTAGACTGGCATTAGGAGCTAATAATCTATTGGACGTATACCCTACTGAAAATAGAGCAGGTGGTCAGTCTAATGCATCTTTCCCATACTCCAGAAGAACCTCTCAGTTTGGTTTCACAGGTAGATATGTGTTTGTTAGAGCTATGTTTACTTTGAAATAAGCTAAATGTAAGTATACCAAACGAAGTGTAGAATGATGTTTTCATTCTATAAAAGCGGAGTTTATACTCCGCTTTTTTTATGTCTGCGTATCTGTGATTACCCGAGTTTCTCAAAAATTTGAATTGTGTGAAAATAAAAGTGCTACGAAATACTCTTCCATACATAGTTAGCCACCTCTACAGATGGATGGCTGAGACCTATCTGAGCATGAAGGTCTGCATATTGTGTTTTTATTCTAGTTTTTGTACCTTCATCATACAGTATGGCATTAAGCTCTTGTTTTATTCGCTCTGCAGTGAAGTCTCCCTGTATGAGTTCTGTGACACACGGTTTATCCAGTATAAGATTTACCAATGATATGTAATCCAGTTTTACTATCATTTTACCGATGCGGTAGCTGAGCTCATTCATACGGTAGCACACTACTTGAGGTACGTGCATCAGTGCGGTCTCTAGCGTAGCTGTACCACTGGTCACTAGTGCCGCATCACTCTGAGCGAGCAGCGAGTACATGTCATTTTTGATCAGTGTTAGATTCTGGTCAAAAGCATGATAATACGCATTATCAAATCCAGGTGCTTGAGCCACCAAGAGTTCATAGTCAGGAAACTGCTTCATGGCATCTAGCATGATAGGAAGCGAAGTGCTGATCTCCTGTTTTCTGCTCCCCGGGAGTAAGGCTATTTTTTTAGAACCTGTGTGCAAATCGTTGGTCGCTAGATACTCATCTACGGTTTCTTTGCTAGGATTACCTACGTATTTTGCTTTGATGTTACGCTTCGCAAAATATTCGGTCTCGAAAGGTAAGATGGTGTAAAGCTCATCTACATAGCTCTTTATTCGCTTTATTCTGTTTTCTTTCCACGCCCATACCTTTGGAGAGATATAGTAGTGTACGGGTATTTTTAGTCCGTGAGCATACTTGGCTATCTTAAAGTTAAAGCCCGGATAGTCTACGAGTAAGACTAAATCTGGATGCCATTCGGCTATATCTTGCTTTACTTTTTTCAGGTTTCGAGCAATCTTTCTCAAGCTAGAGAGTATTTCTACTAGTCCCATTATGGCCATTTCTTTTTGGTGAATAAGTAGCTCTTGTCCTGCAGCTTCACTTTGGTCACCACCCATACCACGAAAATGAGCGTCACTGTCAAGCTTTTTTAGCTCACTGATCACCCGAGAAGCATGGTTATCTCCTGATGTCTCTCCAGATATGACGTAATATCTCATAGCCTTATAGTAAGGTGAAATAGACGATTACTAATCCTACTAAGATAGTAGCGAATACGATTCCTTGAGCTGTTCGGATCCTATTCATATTGATAAAAAGGAAGAAAGGAGCGAGGTTAAAGAGAGCGGCTATTTTTAAGAATGGATTTAGACTACCAGTAGTGAACCCCGTTTCCAGAAATAGTGCATAGCTCAAGTGGTCAAAATTAAACACATTTACACCGTAGAGAATGATAAGAGGACTGATGATTCCTACTAGCAGTCCTGTTACTATAGTATCCCATTTTTGCATCTAAAAGTTCCAAGAATTGACAGTTTGGATAGCGTGGTGAGCAGTAAGATCGTACTGTACTGGTACCACAGACACATAGTTATTGGCTAGAGCCCATTCGTCTGTATCTTCTCCTTTATCCATATTTACAAATTTACCAGTAAGCCAGTAATAGTCTCTGCCATGTGGATCTTGTCTATGGTCAAATTCTTCCACCCATTTGGCTCGTGCTTGGCGGCATACCTTTAGACCTTTTATATCACTCTCAGGCACATCTGGTATGTTGACACTCAGGAGTGTGCCTTCTGGCAGACCGTGCTCTAGCACTTGTTTCACTACTTTATGCATATAGACCTTGCTCGCAGAGAAGTCTGCATCCCAGCTGAAGTTGCAAAGTGAAAATCCGATAGAAGTAATTCCTTCTATAGCTCCTTCCATAGCTGCACTCATAGTACCGCTATAGATTACATTTATACTTGCATTACTTCCGTGATTAAATCCACTTATGAGCAGATCAGGTTTACGATGCATCACCTTATCTACAGCTAGCTTCACACAGTCTGCGGGTGTTCCACTGCAGTGGTAGCTTTCTACTTCTGGTCCAAATTGCTGATTTTTCACTAAACGCAGTGGCTTATTTATAGTAATGGCATGTCCCATACCACTCTGTGGACTATCTGGAGCCACCACTACTACCTCGCCGAAGTGTTTCATCACTTCTACGGTAGCTAGTATCCCCGGTGCGGTGATACCGTCATCGTTGCTTATTAATATTAAAGGTTTTTTTGTACTCATGATTGGTCTGCGAATTTAGGAAAGTTTAATATTAAGTATAAGTTTAAATCAAAGGTAGTCTAAGGGAGGATGGAAAAAGTACTCTCCTTGATGTCTCAATGCAATGTCTGTGTACAGATAGGGTAGCGTCTTCTTTTTTTTTTAGCTACGAGTTCGCCAATTTTTCAGGGATTCAAAGATAGAATATTAATGTGTTTAGTAAAAAAATAGGGAGTAAGCATAAAATAAATTCCTGCTATTGATAACTTCAAGTACCCGCGAATTTGGTGTAGAATGTTCAGCATTTGATTGATAATATAATTATCAAAATTATTGATAACATTAAGCTACTTTTGTCGTAGAATGTTACTCAGCCTAAAAGTAAAAAACTATGCCTTGATATCAGATGTAGACATGCATTTTGATAAGGGAATGAATATCATCACAGGTGAGACTGGTGCGGGAAAGTCCATACTCATAGGAGCACTAGGCCTCGCTTTGGGTAAGCGTGCAGATATATCTTCACTGCGTAATAAGGAGAGTAAATGTGTGATAGAGGCCACTTTTGATGTAAAAGGATATGAGCTACAGCACATCTATGATGAGCACGATTTAGACTACGACGAGCAGACCATACTGCGTCGTGAGATAGCGAGTAGCGGTAAGAGTCGCTCATTTATAAATGATACGCCAGTGAATCTTGCTACACTAAATCAGTTGGGTTCTAATCTTATAGAAATACACTCACAACATGATAATCTACAGCTCTTCAAAGCTGATTTTCAGTATTATAGTTTAGATATATTGGCGGGTTGCCTCTCGGAGCAGCGTAGTTATTCATTGGCCCTGACCGGATGGAAAAAGGAAAGCAAAGAGCTGGAAGACCTTAAAAGTCAGGAAGCAGAGCTTGCTAAGGAGTCTGACTTTAATCAGTTTTTGTATGATGAACTGGGTACGGCTAAACTGGAAGAAGTAAATGAAGGGGAACTGACGGAAGAGCAGGAACTGCTGGAAAATGCAGAGGAGCTAATACGTACCTTTAATGAGGCAGATCAGCTACTGAGTAGTGCAGACTTTGCTATCACCGGACAATTACAAGAACTAAGAAACCTGCTAAAAAGTCAAAAAACAGCACTTACAAACAGTCTCACGGAGCGTATCAATTCTGTGCTGATAGAAGTACAAGATATAGCCAATGAAGTAAATGTAACGGTAGATGGGATAGAGGTGAATCCAGAAAGACTGCAGGAAGTAAATGACAAAATGGGGCAGATATTTAACCTCAGATCAAAACATAGGGCGAGTGATGTAGCAGACCTTATACAGCTGCGTGATGACTTAGAGACTAAGCTCAGCAAGACTCAAAATCTGACTGGAGAGATAGCCATACTTGAGCAGAGCTTGGTAAAACAAGAAAAGGAACTACTCCTTAATGCACAGAAGCTCAGCAATAAACGAATAAAGCAGGCATCTAAAATAGAAAAAAGTATCGACGAGTTGCTCGTACAACTTGGTATGCAGCATTCACGTTTCAAATTTTCACTGGAAGAAACCACAACGTTAAACCCGTATGGATGTAATGAACTCAGGATACAACTAAGTTCAGATAAAGGAAATACGTATACTGACCTGAAGAAAGCGGCATCTGGTGGTGAGCTTGCACGAATTAATCTAAGTTTAAAAAGTGTGCTCGCAGACTTTGTGAAAATGCCGAGTAGTATTTATGATGAGATAGATACAGGGGTAAGCGGAGAGATAGCTCGTAAAGTAGGAGGGATGATGCAGCAAATGTCTGATAGCCAACAAGTCATAGTCATCACACATTTGCCACAAATAGCCTCACTAGGGACTAATCATCTATTCGTATACAAGTCTGAAAATGCCCAAACTGTAGAGACCCGAGTGCGTACACTCAGAGGAGACGAGCGGATAAATGAAATAGCCAAGATGATCAGCGGTGATAACCTTACGGAGCATGCGGTGGAGCAGAGTAAGGAGTTATTGAAAGGATAGGAAAGTTCATGCTGATAGCTATCTGGATAAACCCAAAAGGGTTTTGGTGTAGCAAATCTTCTATTAGCTAATTTGGCAGGTTTCATATAGTACATCGGAACACGCTTTTCCGGATATTTCAGACTATGGCTAAACTTGATTTGTTTTTAAACTTAGCCTTTATAAATACTCTATCACCCGTTCCATCTTCATTCCTCTGCTTCCTTTTATTAGGAAGGCAGTGTTTTGATAATCAACAGATTTAATGGTATTTCCAAGCTCTTCCATACTCGAAGAGGTAGTAATTCCACTGTTTTCTGATATTGCGGTAAAGTGGTCCCCTAGCGTATATATTTTAGTGAATTTAAACTGAGCACACCATTGCAATAGTTCGTCGTGCTCTTGATTTGCTGTCACCCCCATCTCAAACATATCCCCTAGGATTAGTACTTGATGTTCTTGAGGCATTTCAGCAAAGTTGCGGATTGCTACTTGCATACTGCTAGGGTTAGCATTGTATGCATCTAATAAGATTGTATTTGAATTTTTACGGATGAGTTGTGAGCGATTATTGTCGGGTTGATATTCGGCTATTCCGTCTCTTATATCATTTAAGTCAACGCCTAAGTACTCTCCTACAGAAATAGCTGTAAGGATATTATCCAAATTGTAGTCACCCATAAGTGGAGAGATGAAATCTACGGACTTATACCTGAATGAAATGTCAGGTACGAGTGATGTGATTTCACAATCTTGTTTAGTGAAGGTGACTTTGTTTTCTAAACCTCTGCCCATACGCGTAAGCCATTCGTCATCTTTATTGATAAATGCAGTTCCTTTGTTTTTGAGCAAGTAATGGTATATCTCACTTTCTTCTTTGGCTACCGCTTCCAAAGTGCCAAAGCCTTCAA
Organism: uncultured bacterium; assembly: GCA_963933305.1. GTDB lineage: Bacteria > Bacteroidota > Bacteroidia > NS11-12g > UBA9320 > UBA9320. The sequence continues at coordinate 7,353 of CAWVTM010000032.1, read as the reverse complement.
GATGCTCTTTACCTATATTGGTTATTAAGCCATAGTTTGGGTTTGTAATGGTGCAAAGCTCTGCAATCTCCCCCGGGCTATTGGTTCCCAGCTCTATGATGGCTACTTCTGTATCTTGCGGCATTTCTAGCAATGTGATAGGAACTCCTATATGATTATTGAAATTCCCTTGGGTGCAGTGTGTCTTGTGTTTTTGGGCAACTACAGTGTAGATTAAATTTTTAGTTGTGGTTTTGCCATTGCTTCCACAAATTGCTATTACGGGGATGTCGAAGCACTTTCTGTGAAAATGCGCAAGCTCCTGCATATAGGTGAGCACGTCATCTACTAGAATTAAACGGTCATCGTCTCCTATCTGTTCATCTACCACTGCATAAGCAGCTCCTTGATCTAGTGCTTTATTGGCAAAAGTATTGCCATTGAAATTATCCCCTTTGAGAGCAAAGAAGATGCAACCTTCAGATATTGTTCTGCTGTCTGTAGTAAATTTATACTCCTGATGTACCAAGAGTTTGTAAAATTCTGTTAAACTCACTTCTTTAATATTTATAGGCAACAAAAATCGTGTTTTAGAGGTATCATTAAAGGGGAGTTTATGAAAAACACGTGCATACCGTCTAGTATAGTGCTTTCTGTATATGCCGTATCGGGTTAACTTTTTGGGTTTAGGTTATTCCATATTTAAGGTGTGTATCTCCATATTATTTGCCGTTGAGCGATTCTTCGGTTGCTAATTTGGATTTTGTCAGCTGTTGGTGTGTACTGTATTTATGTTAAGGATATCTGATTATTATACATAACTTATTGTTATGCAAATGATTCATTAATTGGGCAAGTTTCTATTCGCTTATTGCTTTAGAAATCTTAGGCGTTGTTTTTTTTAAAAATTGTGCAACATAAATTGTATCTTAGTAGTCTGTTATAAAATAACGTTATGAAACAACTCCTTACACTTTTTATTATAGTGCTCTCGGTATGTACTGTAAATGCACAATTGTTTGAGATTTCTGATGATCCTATATTTCGAAATAATCAAGGCGATGTTTACACCAATGCACTAGCTGGTGGATTAAATCAGCCTCAGTTTTCTAATTTTGATTTCAATGGAGATGGCAACGTAGATCTATTTGTTTTTGACAGAACAGGCAACAAAGTATTGGTGTTTATATCAGAAACTACTACTGGTACAAGTAATAGTGACGTTACCATTAAATACAGGTACGACCCTAGTTATGAACAGTTTTTTCCTAAAGCCAGTGAGTTTATGCAGCTCAAGGATTATGATGGAGACATGAAACCCGACCTGTGGATGTATAATGGAGACTCTGTAGTGCTATATCAGAATAATACGCTGACTACACCTAAGTTTGATTACTTGGGAGGTCTAAGCTCACTCGATAGAGTACAGCCGTCTGACTTTAGGCCTTATAAGCGTATTTCTCATGTGAAAGGCTGTCTGCCAGCGATAGTGGATATAGATAATGATAGTGACATAGACTACATCGCTAATCTGAATGTAATAGGCTCTCAAATGATACTTTTTAGTAATACCAGTGCCGATAATAATCTGCCGTTGGAAGATATAGGGTTTGAAATTTTAGATAAATGTTACGGAGGAATAGATGAAACTGGTACGGATTTAATGGTCAACGCTCCTTGTTTTTACAATGAAGGATATAGAATGAAAAAGCACACGGCAACCAAAACATTGTTGTTTTTTGACAATGATAATGACGGAGATCTAGATCTTTTTTATGGGACCAGTGAGCGTGAGACGAACCCCGTCTATTATTTTGAAAATGGGAAAGCTGATTTAGGATTTTACAAAGATTCTTTTATTAGTATGGATACCTCTTTCTTTCCTCAAATGATAGAGAGTCAGATACCTACAGCACCAGCTATGTCTTATGTAGATGTTAATCTAGATGGAGAGTTAGATCTCATACTAAGTACTAATGAGGTGGATAAAAGTTCCTACCCAGTCCATGAAAAGAATAATGTATTGCTTTTTTTAAATGAAAATACGACTACTGATCCAGATTTTAATTTTCAGTACAATGACTTTTTAGTAAGAGATATGGTAGATTTTGGTGCTCACACTGCACCAGTTTTTGGAGATTTAGATGGTGATGGGGATGATGATTTACTCCTAGCTACCAATGGAGATCATTTTCACACTGGAGATACCTCAGACTTTTTGGTGTATTTCGAAAATATTGGCACTAGCATACGTCCAGATTTCAAACTAATAGATGAAGATTACTTAGGGATAAAGGCTTTTGAGTATACAGGTCTAGTTCCTGCTTTTGCAGATTTAGATGGTGATAATAATCTAGACCTCTTCTTAGGTAAAAGTGATGGAACTATCGCTCAATATGAGAATACAGGAACAGCTAACACACCTGTTTTTAGCCTCAAAACTGAAAACTATGCAAATATTGATGTACACAGTTCTGCAGCACCGTACTTCTATGATTTAGATGAAGATGGTACTCTAGACTTACTTGTAGGTACTTACGATGGTAACATACACTTTTATAAAAATATAGGAACTGCCAGTGTACCTTCATTTAGTCTGCTTACTGACTCTCTAGGAGGTATAGTGATAAATGAGCTTATACGAACTAGCGAGATAGGTCCTGAAGGAACACTCATAGATGTATGGGTACCTAATTACTATGGCTATTCCGCACCAGCAGTAGTGACTTGGTCAGATGGCTCTAAGTGTATCGCCGTAGGTGGTGATGAAGGCGTAATTAGAATATTTGATGTAGCTGATGATTTTACTGCTAAGTTCACAGAGCGTGAGTCTTATATGCAAAAAGAATTTGATAGAGGGTCTTATACAAAAGACTGGGGGTCCAGAACGTATCCTACTGTATCAGATCTCAATGGAGATGGGATAGAAGATATACTTATAGGTAACTCCAGAGGCGGGCTGCACTACATAGAAGGACAAGTAGCTAGACTTATCGGATCTACGAGTAGAGTTACTCGCCAGCCATTTACTTTAGCACCTAATCCAAGTAATGGAGACTTTACCATTTACGCTAATTCAGCTGCTGCACTTAGCTATAGAGTGACAGATCTTACTGGTAAAACTGTAATAGAAGGCAATACGCTGTCTGGAACTGCTGTACATACGCTAGGCCAGTTAAGCAGTGGAGTCTACTTCGTAGATGTGAAGGATAGAAATACTACTTACGCTACGCAGAAATTAATAATTAGTAATTAAGACATATTGCCTCAGAGTCTCGTATTCTGTATTTAATTTGTAACTCAATAGATTCAGACATTGAGTAAAAAGCTAGAAACCAACGTAGTAATCATAGGGGCAGGGCCCGCAGGATGCAGTGCCTCTCTGTATTTGTCACAGTTTGGTATACCGCACGTAGTGATAGAGAAAGAGACTTATCCTAGAGATAAGGTGTGTGGAGATGCTCTCAGTGGTAAGGTCGTAAACCAACTCAAAAAGCTCAATCCAGATTGGATTACAGAGTTAAAAGCGTTATCAGAAGATTATATACCCAGCTGGGGAGTGGTCTTTTCCGCACCAGATGGCAATGAGATAGGTATCCCATTCAAACATAAACCAAGTGAAGCTGCTCATAGTCCGGGTTTTGTAACCAAGCGTGTAGATTACGACCATTGGCTTTTTCAGAAGTTAGATACGCGCACTGCGACAATCCTTCAAGGGGAGGAAGTGAAAGACATAACTATAGATAATGCTGGTGTTATGGTGACTTCGGTGGGGTATGAGATACAGGCAGACTTACTTATCAGTGCAGAAGGTACACGAGCCCTAGTAGCTAAGAAGTACCTAGATTTCAAACTAGAGAAGCAGCACCACTGTGCAGGTCTACGAGCGTATTATGACGGAGTCACAGGCTTAGATGAGCAAGGATTCATAGAGTTACACTTCGTGAAGGAGAGCCTGCCAGGATACTTCTGGGTATTCCCGCTGCCCAATGGACAAGCCAATGTAGGTATAGGAATGCTGAGTAAGTATGTGAGCAAGAAGAAAGTAAATCTGAAGAAGGTGATGCAGGATGTAATAGAAAGTCCCAAATTCAAGGAAAGATTTAAAGATGCTACACTACAAAATAAGATTGTGGGTTGGGGACTACCGCTAGGTAGCAAAAAGAATAGACCGATAAGCGGTAATCGATTCATGCTAGTAGGAGATAGTGGCTCACTGATAGACCCTTTTACCGGAGAAGGTATAGGCAATGCTATGTTTAGCGGCAAGTGGGCAGCAGAGCAAGCACGTGATAGTATAGCGGCTAATGATTTCTCTGCTATCGAACTAAGTACCTATGATAAGACTGTTTACAAAAAAATAGGTGGGGAGCTACAGGTAAGTGCAGCTATGCAGAAGCTGATCAAATATCCTTGGCTATTTAACTGGATGATACGCAAGATCAAGCGAAACGATGAACTCCGTGAGACCATCACCTTTATGTTTGATGATGTAGACTTACGTAAGAAGTTTACGAGTCCAATGTTTTATTTGAGAGTGTTGTTTAAGTAGGGTGTGATCTACTATCCTATAACTGCCCTATTACATCCAGCGGTCCACCGCAGTATACGCCGTGGCAGCTTTTACACGCTTGGATGCTAGCGGTATAGAAGTACTGCTGTGAGTCCCTTCTTTCTATGCCTTGAAGAGCATTAGTATACAACGGTACCATTCCTTTGTACGCAGCTTCATCGTGTTCTCCACGAGTAGCAGTTTGTGTAGCCAGATCATAGAAGCTCTGAGGTACATTCTCTATGGTATCTCCAGCAGCTAGTGTAGCCTTAGCTTCTTTGCTCCACACTACCATCTCACGCATCATAGTGCTCAGCTCAGAGGCTTCGTACATATCTGCTTTTTCAGAGGAGCTATTTTGACTACAAGCGAAAATAGATAGAGCAATAAATACGAATACTATATATTTCATTGGAATTTTAATTAAGTATTTGAAAGCCAAATAAGGTAGTTGTTGTTTTGGAATTTGACTTTTAATTTTTGGGATTTAAATAACGCAGTTCCTCAGATTGGAATTTGGTTCTTGATTTTTGGAATTTAAATAACGCAGTTATTTCATAACCACACCTTCTGCCATAAAAGTAAGTTTCACTTCTGGCTCAGTGATAGCAGCTATCTCTTCCTCAGTAGCTTCAGCATCTCTCGCATATTCTATTCTGTCCTTTACAGATATGGTATCTTGGTAAGCCCATCCTTTGATGATTGCATTATGCTCGGCACTGTTTTTAGGTACGAGAAACCCGTAATCTTTGAACTTTACAAACATCTCATTACCGGCTATATTCATATTCATCCAGCATCCTTTTGCTTGACAAGCGGCAGCTACATTTCCACTTACCGTAGTATATACAGAGTCTTGTCCTGCTAATTGTTCCATCAGTTGCTCTCCAGTGATAGCCTCAGTAGTATCCCATGCTGTATTGCCGTAGTTTCCAGCTACAGTGTTAGCTTCATTAGTTCCGCAGCTTGCAAATAGTCCAGCTGCTAAGGTGATTATGATTAATTTTTTCATGGTGTTGGTTTATATTGGTTCAAATTTAATTGTTCTGTGCAAAAAGTGTATTCTGATTCTTGATTACTTGCCACTATCACTAATTGGTGCATACAGTGTTTTGCTATCATATCTTGATACCACTTGGTATTGGTAGTATCAAAGTTAGTACAAGGTTCGTCCAGCAGTAGGGCAGGAGCCTCTGTGAAAATAGCGAGTGCTAGCTTTACTTTGTTTTTTAAGCCAGAGGATAGCTCAGCGAATCGTTTGTTTAAAAAGGATGTCAGGTTAGATTGATTCCATTGTTCTTTGAGTGTAATCTTTGGTATTTTAAACTGAAAGTGAAGCTCAAAGAGTTCTTTTACAGTAAAGTCGTCTAGCAGATGCATTTCTGGACTGCTAAAGCTAAATAGTTTATGTTTTTCGTTAGGTAGTGAATAGTGGACAGTCCCTTTGGTAGGAACTACAGCACCGCCTATGATTTTCAATAATGTACTTTTTCCTGTAGAGTTAGCCCCTAGTAACACGTATTTATTATGGTCTGAGAATGTATAAGACAAGTCTTTGAAAAGCACCTCTTTCACGTATCTTTTGGCTATATGAGTACAAGTAATGCTCAGCACTATCTTGATCCGTATCCTTTCATAACACCACGGTCAGAATTTCGAATAAACGTTATTATTTCGTCACGTTCTTGTGTGGCAGGCATCTCAGTCTCTATGATAATAAGAGCTTTGGAATTATTCATCCCACGCAGATATAGCTTTCTGTAGATTTCTTGAATCTCACCTATTTTCTCTGCAGTGAATCCTCTTCTACGCAGTCCTATACTATTTACTCCTTCATAACTGAGCGGCTCACGAGCAGCTTTGGTATATGGTGGTACATCTTTACGCACTAGACTACCACCGCTTATCATGACGTGTGGTCCTATATTTACAAATTGATGCACAGCTACTAGTCCGCTGAGAATGGCGTAATCGTTTATTATAACTTCGCCTGCTATTTGAGTTCCGTTGCCTATGATCACGTGATTTCCCAAGATGGTATCATGTGCCACGTGGCTATAGGCCATAAGTAAGCAGTGATCACCTATCACTGTTTTACCTTTAGCCACGGTACCTCTATTGATAGTGACACACTCTCTTATGGTCGTATTATCTCCTATCTCGGTAGTAGTAACTTCACCGTTAAATTTGAGATCTTGAGGAATAGCGGATATTACTGCACCAGGGAATATTTTGCAATTTTTACCTATTCGAGCACCTTCCATTATGGTGACATTACTTCCTATCCAAGTTCCTTCTCCTATTTCTACATTTTTATGAATGGTCACAAAAGGTTCTATAACTACAGTGTCAGCTAATTTAGCTCCTGGATTTACGTATGCTAATGGTTGAATCATATTATCTGTTTTCTACTATTTGAGCCATCATATTGGCTTCACACACGAGTCTATTTCCTACGTATGCTTCTCCCTTCATCATACAAAGTCCTCTTCGTACAGGGCCAGTTAAAGCCATACGCAGTACTAGTGTATCTCCGGGCACCACTTTATCTTTAAACTTGGCGTTCTCTATCTTGACAAAGTAGGTGCTCCATTTACTCGGGTCTTCTTTATCTGCGAGTACCAGTACTCCACCAGCTTGAGCCATTGCTTCTATCTGCAGTACACCCGGCATAAGTGGTTCACCCGGAAAATGTCCTTGAAAAAAGTATTGGTCTCCTGTGATGTTTTTCACAGCTATCACTTCAGTAGCTGTTAGCTTTACGATTTTATCTACGAGTAAAAAAGGGTGCCTGTGAGGAAGTATTTCTGCTACCTGCTGAT
>CAWVTM010000031.1:0-16204 GCA_963933305.1 uncultured bacterium | reverse complement strand
AGATTAACTTTTTTAAGCGAGCAATAGCAACCTCGCAATGTCAAAACACAACTCTGTTCGAGTTTGTTTATCAATTCATAGTAAAGTTATGTTATACATCAAAAAAGGGAAGTAGTGTGAGTTATGCTAGTCTTTTAGGGTTGAATAATTGCTAAATTTGCACTGAATTTATAAAAAAACACTTCATTGAAATCACTCGTCAACTTAAAAGGTTATCTCATAAGGTATAAAAAGTACTTGTTTATTGGTACGCTCTTTATAGTGTTGTCTAACCTTTTTGCAGTAGTTATACCCCCTATAGTTAGAGAAGGTGTAGATGGTGCATTGAATTTATTGAAATCGGGTGAGCAGCCAAGCTATATCAATTCACTACCTACTATTTTTAGGTCCAAAACAGGTCTAGCCGCACTTGCTGGATTATTGATACTCGTATTTGCTCTGTTAAAAGGCATTTGCATGTATTTTATGAGAATGACGATTATTATAATGTCACGGCACATAGAATATGACCAGAAGAATGATATTTTCCAGCAATATCAAAAATTAGGACAAACATTCTATGGTAAAAATTATACGGGCGACCTCATGAATAGGATCAGTGATGACGTATCAAAAGTTCGCATGTTTACAGGGCCAGCTATTATGTACTCACTTAATCTTACGTGTATGATTATTATGGTGGTGAGTCTTATGTTTTATGTGAATGCAGCCATTACTCTGTATGTGCTCATACCTCTTCCTATCCTTGCTGTGACCATTTACCTGGTAAGTGACGCTATGAATAAAAAGAGTGATGTTATCCAACGAAAGCTCTCTGGTATTACCTCATTTGTACAAGAATCTTTCGCAGGTATTCATGTACTGAAGTCTTACGCTAGTGAAAAAGATTTTTCCAAAGATTTTGACACCATGAATGAATCGTACAAGGATGCTAATATGGATCTTGTGAAAATTAACGGTGTCTTTATGCCTGCGGTGATGGGTCTCATCGGTCTAAGTATCCTCATTACTGTTTATACTGGGGGTAATGCTGTAGTAGATGGCACTTTTACGTTAGGTAATATCGTAGAATATGTCATTTATGTAAATATGCTTACTTGGCCTGTAGCTAGTCTGGGATATGTGACCTCACTTGTGCAGCGTGCAGCAGCATCACAAACTAGAATTGATGAGTTTATGCACGAGCAACCTGAAATGAACAGTGGAGTTGAGACTATAGAAGTATTGCAAGAGGGTATCATTTTTGATGGAGTTTGGTTTAAGTATCCCAATACTAAAGAGTGGGTGCTTTCAGATGTAAGTTTTACTGTAGATGCTCATACCAAGTATGGTATAATAGGTACTACAGGAAGTGGTAAAAGTACTATAGCTAAGCTTCTTATGGGGGTTTATAAGCCTACTAAAGGAGATATACTGATAGACGGCAAATCTATAAGCACGTATGACAGACAGAGTTTACTGAGACTATTTGGGTATGTGTCACAAGATATATTTCTATTTTCAGAGACCTTAAGAGACAATATTCTATTTGGTAGTAATAGTGCAGCAGATGAAAAAAATCTCTCTAAATCTGTTGAGGTTGCTTCGCTTTCTTCAGAGGTTGATAATTTTCCGAAAGGCTTAGAGACGATTCTAGGAGAGCGAGGTATTACATTGAGTGGTGGGCAAAAACAACGTGCTGCAATAGCTCGAGCACTGATAAAAAATCCTCAGATACTATTGTTAGATGACGGACTCAGTGCGGTAGACACAAAAACAGAGGTCGCTATAAAAAAAGCACTATCCAAATGGAATAAAGAACAGACTTTTATAAATATAAGCCATAGAATTTCATCAGTAAAAGACAGCAAAGAATTATTGTTTTTAGACAAAGGGAAAATAGTTGAGAAAGGGAGTCATCAAGAGCTTTTGGCCGATAAAGGAATCTACTCAGAGTTGTTTTATAAGCAGATGATTTTATCAGAATCAGAGGGATAGAATAAAATATGGGAAATTTAAGGTTTTTTTACTTTCTTTGTGTCTCAAACAGTTAGGTTTTATATACAATGGGAGAGTCAAACTATGACAGAGAAGAGGTCTTCTCTAAGAAGGTAAGGGCAGGGAAAAGAACATATTTCTTTGATGTAAAGAAGAGTTCTACCAGCAGAGGTGAAGATTTTTATATTACAATAACAGAGAGTAAAAAGAGATTTGAAGATGGAGTGTTTGTAAAACATAAACTTTTTCTCTACAAAGAAGATTTTAATAAATTTTCTGAGGCATTTACAGAGACTGTTAATTATGTCAAAAGTGATTTAATGCCAGAGTATGATTTTGACGAATTCACTAATAAAGACTACGACAAAGAGTAGTCAAATCAATAATTAAATAATTTTCTTAATAATGCAACAAAAGTCATTGTGGATTTTTGGGATTGTAGCTGGTTTATTTTGTGCGACTCTAGAATATTTATTCTTCAGTACGACAGGATCCAGTGCTAATACCATGTTCCTCACTAAAATAGCTATTCTTTCAGTATGCGTAGGAGCAGGTCTTATATTACTTCGTAAACTCTCCGGTGGTATCATAAGTATAGCAAGAACGGTCTTTTCTGGGCTTCTTATCTCTTTTATAAGAGCCATTGTAATGATTGTAGCTTTTATACTGCTTTATCAGCCGAATGGAGATTTCTATCAGCCTAGAGTAGAAGAAGCCTTCATACAGGCTGAGAAAAAAGTCTCTGCTGACGAAAATATAAAAGATGCAGACAAGTCCATGGAACTAGATCAGATTAAAATACAAATTGCATCCCTATATAAAGTGCCAGTATACACTCTGAGTACTATAGGCAGTAGCTTAGTTACTGGATTAATAGTTTCTATACTAATGGCCGCTTTTATAGGTACTAACATGATGTATAACGAAACAAAGCAATAAAATGGTAAAAATAGAAAGTAGTGTCTCGAAGATTAAAAAATCTTCAGAAGAAGTATTTAAATTTCTGTCCCTTCCTGCTAATTATGAGTCACTGATGCCTAGTAAGGTTAGGAGTTTTTCGAGTACAGAAACAGATGCTACACTAGATATAGAGGGCATAGGCACGGTACAGCTAGCCATTACAGAGAGGGTATCGCCTTCTAAAATTATCATGCTCCCACAAAATAAGGTTCCTTTTAAGTTTGATATTCAATGGAACATCAAAACATTAAGTGATTCAGAGTCAGAAGTTCAGGCAGTAATCAATGCTGATCTGAATTTTATGATGAAAATGATGGCAGAAAAATTACTGAAGGATTTCTTAGATGTGCAAGTGCATAAGCTGACAAAGGAGCTCAGTGTTTAATGAAAAATATGCTGAAACATATCTGGACGGTTTATTTTTCGATAATGTTTATCTTATCATTTGCTGTATTGTATCCTGCATTCTTAGTGCTACTCTCCCAAAAAAAATGGTATAACTCCGCCCAAAAATTAAGACGAGTATGGGGGATAATTTTGCTGTTTATAACTGGTATACGATCAGAAGTGACATATGAAGAGCCTCTAGACAAAAACAAGACGTATGTTTTCACGCCTAATCATTTTTCATATATGGATATAGTGACTATTGGTACATTACTTCCACACTTATTTGGTTTTATGGCAAAAAAAGAGCTGGCTAGCATTCCATTGTTTAGAGTGTTCTTTAGAAGTATAGATATGCCGGTAGACCGTAAATCCATGGAAGGTGCAAAGCGAGCCTATTATTTAGCGAATAAAAAACTAACTGAAGGAATGAGTTTAATAAATTTCCCAGAGGGAGGTATAGGAGATAATCCTCCGGTAATGAGAAGGTTTAAACTAGGAGCATTTAAACTCGCTATGGAGCATAATCTAGAGATAGTACCTATTACCTTAGCAGATAACTGGAAACGATTGCCCATTGATGGTAATTTTATCCCTAAAGGTACTCCTGGAAAGATGCGTATGCACGTTCATCGACCTATTTCAACTGAAAATCTAAAAGGTGGCGATGAATTAAAGCTTGCTGGCGATGTGTATGCTATTATTGAACAAAAAATGAATGAGTTAAACGGTTTATGAGCATAGATAGTAAAAAAGTAGACGACCTCGCTCATTTGGCTAGGTTAGCATTCTCTGTAGATGAGAAAGAGGCAATAAAAGGAGATTTAGAAAGAATAATAAACTTCTGTGATAAGCTGAAAGAAGTAGATACCACTGGTGTGAAGCCCTTAATTTATCTCAGTGGTAGAGAGACAGCACTGAGAGAAGATGTAGCTAAGGTCACTATTACCAAAGAAGAAGCTTTAAAAAATGCTCCATCATCAGATTCTGATTATTTTAAAGTACTCAAAGTAATAACAAAGTAATGGCACTTATAGAACTTCAAGATATTTATAAAACCTATCAAATGGGGAATTCAGCTATCCATGCTCTTAACGGGCTTAATTGTGAGATAGAAAAAGGTGAATATGTAGCTTTGATGGGTCCTTCTGGGTCTGGTAAGTCTACACTGATGAATGTCATAGGCTGTTTAGATTCTCCTACAAGTGGTACGTATTCACTCAATAATACAGATGTAAGTAGTATGACAGATGATGAACTAGCCACTATCCGAAATGTAGAGATTGGCTTTGTATTTCAATCTTTTAATTTATTGCCTCGTACTTCTGCCATTGAGAATGTAGCATTGCCATTGGTATATGCAGGTGTGAGTAAGAAAGAACGTCTAGAACGTGCTCAGGTGGTATTAGAACAAGTAGGTCTAGGAGACAGAGGAGGCCACAAACCAAACGAGCTTAGTGGTGGACAAAGACAACGTGTAGCTATTGCTAGAGCACTTATTAATAACCCTTCTATAGTATTAGCAGATGAACCTACGGGTAACTTAGATAGTACAAGTAGTTTGGAGATAATGGCTCTCTTTGAAGCAATTCATGCTGAAGGCAATACTGTGGTAATGGTGACTCACGAAGAGGACATAGCAAAATACGCAAAAAGAACAATTAGAATGATAGATGGAAAACTAGCGAGTCAATTATCTGTTAGCCATTAAATAAACTAAAGTTCCAGATGAAAATTTATACAAAAACAGGTGATACTGGTGAGACTTCTCTAGTAGGAGGAACTCGAGTAAGTAAATCTGACGCGCAGATAGAAGCCTATGGCACAGTAGATGAATTAAACTCTTCGCTTGGTGTGGTAGCTTCATATGATGAGCATTATACAGATTTTATCAAATCTATACAGCATAAGTTATTTAATATAGGAAGTGTGCTCGCTGCAGAAGAGGATTTAGAATTTGCTCTGCCAGACATAGATTTGGCAGATATTACAATCTTGGAAAAAGAAATAGATAGACTCAATAAAAGCTTGCCAAGGCTAAAAAACTTTATTCTCCCTGGTGGATCTGTATTGAGTGCTCACACCCATATGTCTAGATGCATCTGTCGAAGAGCAGAACGTAGAGTGGTGAAGTTAAATGACGCTAAATACGGGATTCACGTAAAATACCTCAATAGACTTAGTGACTATCTTTTTATTTTAAGCAGAGAGTTTCTACGTATCGAAGGCAAAGAAGAAGTCATTTGGCAGAAGGACTAATTACCTTCTTTCTCCATACATCATTTTTTCTAGTTCCATGAGTACGTACCTAGGCATTTCAAATTGGTCAAATTCTTCTATACTTTTTTTAAGATAAGTCACAGCTACATTTACATCTTGTTTTCGCTCTAAAGCATTGTTTCCTATTAAAAATAGGGTAGCGGCTTTTATAGGTACGAGTTGTTGTATACCTGACACAGGACCGGGCATTGGCACTGAAGTGGCAGCTAGGATACTGTCAGACTCTATCTGGCCTAGTATATCCGTGCTCAAACTATCAAATTTTATTTGATTTCCATTTTCATACTGTATTACTAATTTCTGATACAGATATTTGTAGTTTCCTGTTTCTACAATTAAATTATCTATAAATTTCTCAGCTTTCTCTGTTTCTCCTACTTGCTGGTAGGCTAAAGCCATATTCTCTTTCAGTTTTGCTTCAGCTTTCCCTGCATTGTAGACTAACTCTGCATATTTTAACCCAGCATTAAAGTTGCCATTACGCATATATACTCTAGACAGTGAATCTTGGTATTCAATACTAGTAGAGTCTAATAAAAGAAGCTGATTTAAAGCAACTTTGACGGTAGCCGCATCTTTATTTTCTAGGGCTTGATGGTATAAAGCTTCTGTTTGCGAAAGTTGCTTGTCAGTGGAGTTACAAGCACTGATAAAAAAGACGATAACTGCTAATAAAAGTGTTGATTTATTCATAATTATAAGACGAAATTATTTAAAATTATCTTATATCAAATAAAAACTGTATATTTGATTAACTACTTACTAATAACAATGATGAAAAAACTACTTTTTTTTTCCTATCTGTGCTTTTTTGTGCAATTTTCTTATTCTCAATGCTCTGATTTTCAAGTCGTTGCAAATGAGACAAGCGTCTGTGCTCCAGACATAGTACGCTTTCAAGTTTCTAATTCTATTGCAGGTTCTACTTATGAGTGGGATGTTGGTAATGGAACAGTTTATGGTTCAGATACGCTTTATAGTTTGTTTACTGCAGAAGGAGTTATTAATGCTCGAGTAAAAATAACTTTACCAAGCGGAAATACCTGTGTGGTGGTTCAAAATGCGGTTCTAATCGTAAGTAATAGTCCAAAACCTAAATTCACTTCCTCAAGAGTACTACTTTGCCAAGGCCCTGATAGTATTTTATTGACAGATGTCACTCCAAATAGTGCTTCTAGAAGTTGGGTAGTAGATGGCAGTAATTATGGAAATACTTTCAACGTCATAGAACATAGATTCGTAAACGCCGGTCCAAAACGAGTGTCCTTAGTGGTAGTCGATAGTAATGGATGTCAAGGTGTTGCTGAATTCATAGATACTATAAAAGTATACAATAATCCCAACTTTGCCTTTACATCCTCTCAAACTAGCGGATGCGTCCCGTCAACTATAGACTTCAATTTGAATAAAGATCCTGATTTAGCTCCATTTACTAAAAACTATCTTTGGACTTTTGATGATGATCCTACCGATACCGTCTCTACAGCCACTTCACTATCTCGGATATATCCCAAATCAGGTGCGTATAGTGTAAAATTAGAAGTTTCGGTTTCAAATAATTGTAACTATGAAATAGATGAACAAGATTATATACAACTTGGAGATACTGCTCCTTTGCATTTATTATCAGAGGCATTAAATTCTTGTAAAAATGATATCATCGATCTATATCAAACTAATGACACATTGACGGGATCAGTATCTTGGACGTTCTCTGGGTTGTCGCACAAAATATTAAAGATTACTAATGATAGTGCTTCCTTAAAGGTGCTGTCATCAGGTAATCTAGATGTGGTGCTCGATTATACGCAGAATGGCTGTAAAACAACAAAAGAATATCTTACCTTTATTAATGTTCAAGAGGTCAAGGCACGCTTTAGCTCACCAAACAGATACAGTTGTTCGGTGCCTCACACTGTAAATTTAATAAACTCTTCAGATACGATGGACGCCAATTCACTCGTGTATAATTGGAGGATAATAGATGATGGTGCTATCACTTTTTCGAGTACTCAGGAAAATCCTAGCTTTACTTTTAGTACTATGCCAGCACAGTATGATGTCGAACTTTCCATATTAGGAGATAATGGATGCACAGATATCTTAAAACGCAATAACTACATATACCAAGATTCACTAAACTTAGAGTTTACGGTATCTCCAAAATTTGGATGTGTTGGGCAACAAATACAAATCAGAAACAATACGAGACAAAGTTCTTATTTAGGTCCTGATAATTTTAAGTGGTATTTTTTTGATAAAGATGGCAGTACTATTTTGGATAGTTCAAATCTTTTTGCTCCTGTCATTACGTATGCAGATACTGGATTTTATGATATATGTGTAGTCGGATATAATAGTTTCGGGTGTACGGATACTTTACGTATAGATAATGTAGTAGAAATCATAACAAGTGATTTAAACTATGCTGTATCAGACACTATCTTTTGTGCCAGTGATAATATTGTTTTAACTGGAAGCTCTACACCTAGTAAAGTTGATTATGATTATATCTGGAAATTTACCCAAGTACCAGGTGTAAATACTAGATCACAACTTTCTTACACACACAAGGGGTCTCTTGTGAATGCTAAAATACCTGTTATAGGTAATTATGAAGCAGTTGTGACTCATTCTATATCCGGTGGGTGCTTAATTTCGGACACATTCCAAGTGCATTCAAACGGAATACTTGGACGAATCCTATCAGATTCATTGTCTGGTTGTGCACCTTTAGATGTAAACCCTATTTTGATAATAGAAGAAAATAAGTTTGAAGGGAATTCTGACACATCACTCAGTTATCAATGGACAACGTCGTCTAGTAGTGGCGTACTTTTAAGAGATACATTCACTGATAAACCGTCATTAACATTTAGCGAAAATGGTGACTTTATTGTTTCTCTTGTGGCTAAGAATTCAGCAGGTTGTATTTTTAACGGCAGTTCTAATAAGATTTTGACAGGAGTAAGAGCTGGAATTTCTATTTCTGATAATCTAGTTTGTTTTGGTGATTCTATCTATGCAGCGGATAATAGTCGTAACGGTGTGACTGGGGTAAGTTGGTCTATTGTGCCTAATGTCCCACATACAGTTTCTATTGTAAGCGATAATCGAATTAAACTATCTGTGGATAGTCCAGGCTCTTATTATCTTCAGCAGATAGTAAACAATGAAGGCAAATGCTCTGATACTACTACTCAAGAATTTGAAATAGTACAAGTTAAGGCTAGTTTTATCGCGGTAGATACATTTTTGAAATGTGCACCTATTTATGCAGAATTTGAAAGCACTAGTTTAGATGCAGATACACTGATTTGGAACTTTGGTATTGGAGATAATTTTAAAACGAATAGAATTAATGCCGGCTATATTTACCAAAGGAATAGTGGCTGGGGAGAAGGTTATGACATTACACTAATAGCTAAAAATGTAGAAGGCTGCACTGATACTTTTGTTAAACAAGATTATCTTGTAGTAGCAGGTCCTAAGCCATTGTTTGAAATGCAAAATCACGTTGGGTGTGAACCATTAGAAGTCAGCTTTATTGATAAAAGTAGTGATGCTGAATCATTCTACTTAAACTACAATGATGGTAGCCGTTTAGATAGCAATAAATCAGGCAGTTTTATTGGTACACACACCTATGTGATACAAGCTGCTAACGTTCTCAGTCAGGATGTCAAGCCAAGCATTATAGTTTATGACTCTGTAGGATGTGCCGCGGTTTATGAGCCTGAAGAATCTGTCATTATTTTTAAAACTCCTGACATACAACTTGCTTTTGACAATGATATAGAATCGTGTTCTCCTTTTAATATTGTCTTTGAAGATACAGGCCGTTATGTAAATACTAGACAGTGGTTTTATGATAATAGTGCTATTACAACAAAGCAAAAAGATAGTTTTATAGATACACTAGTTGGAAATCACAATCTCAGGTTAATAGCAAATAATACCAAAGGGTGCAGTGATACAGCAGATCAAGTAATTACCATTTTGGAGACACCTGTAGCCTCATTTTTTATTCAAGATAAAGCATGTTTAAACGAGAATATACAATTTAGTAGGAGCTCAACAAGTCTTACTCCATATGAGTATTTTAGATGGGATTTTGGAGAACCTTCGTTACCGGGGAATATAAATAGTACAGATATTAATCCAGTCTTTAGTTACCATAATAGAGGTGTCAAAAGGATTGGTTTTTTAGCAGAATTTAGCAATGGATGTAAAGATAGTATTACTAAAAACCTATCTATGACTGATGCAAATGACTTGGAAAAGCCAGAAATTAAATATATCAGTTTTACGGATAATTATGAGTTAGAAGTAGTCTATAATCGGTCAAGTTTTGATAAGTTTAGAAATTATAATATATCAGATGGTAATACTAACTATGAAGAGTTTGATGAGACCAAAGATAGAGTCAGTATAAGTTTTGATTCTGAGCCAAGTATGGCGTGCTACTCAATGACTTTGCTAGATTACTGTGAATTAGAGAGTTCCCCGAGCACGACGCATTGCTTCATTGCATTGACTGTTTCTAGCACGGAGAGCTATATAAATGAATTATCATGGACACCTTACAAAGGATGGACTAGTGTAGCAGATTACGATATCTTTAGAAAAGATGCGAATAACGTATTTGTAAAAATAGCTACAGTAAATAAGGATATTAGCTCATACACAGATAAAGGTTTATGTGACCAGTCATATCAGTACTATATTACTGCTAACCATCCTACATCTAGCTATACATCTAATAGCTACAAAGTAAGTCAGAGGCCACTTTACACAAAAAATGAATCACTCAGTGCAATTAAAAATGTTTCTGTTTCGGGAGAAAATGAAATAGCGATATCTTGGAGCAAAAGTCAGTTTAGCGAGTTTTTAAACTATAAATTAGTGAAGTATCAGGATGATAAAAGTACCTTCATAAATGAGTTTACAGTCTCAGATACATTTTTTAGGGATAATAATGTAGCGACATCTGAGCACTCCTATATATATACTGTCGTAGAGGCAGATAGGTGTGGTTTCTTTACCAATGAAGGCAGAGAAGGTAAATCTATATTACTAACTGGTGAGTATCTAGATGGTAGTAATTTAAATTGGTCTGCTTATGAAAATTGGGAAAATGGGGTCAAAGAATATAATGTAGAAATAAATGAAGCTGGTACATTTATCAACGTAAATACTACTCCCTCTGACGTTAGAAACTTTTTCGAAAAGAAGTATTACAAGGAAATAAGTGGCAAAAACTGCTATAGAGTTTATGGTCTTAGCAATATGGGAGATACGAGTTATTCCAATACCGTTTGTCTAAATGGAAAACCTATTGCGGTGTTACCCACTGGTTTTACTCCAAATGGTGATGGTTTGAATGATCAATTTAAGCCTATTACTCAGTTTATACAGGAAGGAGAATTTCTCAATCTAAATAGTTTTGCCTTTTCCATATTTAATAGATGGGGAGAAAAAATATATGAAACCACAAATCCTGCAGAAGGGTGGGATGGAAGCTATCGCCGTGACCCTTGTAATCAAGGAATATATCTATATACATTAACTGCTACAGGAGTTAACGGTAGTAAAATTTACAAAAATGGGTCAATTACCCTACTAAGATAATCTTCCGTCATCAGGAAGAGGGCAGTAATGGTTAGTAAAGGTCGTCAAAGTATTTTGACGGCCTTTTTTTTGTAGTAGATTTGTAGCCAAATAACATACTTTCATGTTCGATAATTTATCTACCAAATTAGACCGTGCTTTTAAGACCTTAAAAGGTCAATCATCTCTCACAGAGCTTAATATAGCTGAGACTGTTAAGGATATACGCAGAGCGTTAGTGGACGCAGATGTTAGCTATAATATAGCTAAGGATTTTACCAATAAAATAAAAGAAGAGGCTTTAGGTCAAAATGTATTGACTAGCGTATCACCTAGTCAATTAATGACTAAGATAGTAAACGATGAGTTAAAAGAGCTTTTGGGAGGTGAGACGGCGCCTATTAATATTACCGGGAGTCCAGCCGTGATCCTTATAGCAGGACTGCAAGGTTCAGGTAAGACTACTTTCTCTGGTAAACTATCTGCACATCTGAAATCCAAAGGAAAAAATCCTTTACTAGTAGCCTGTGACGTTTATAGACCAGCTGCTATTAATCAAATAAGAGTTCTAGGAGAGCAAGTAGGAGTCTCTGTTTTTGCCAATGAGGAAAATAAGAATCCTGTAGCTATAGCTAAAGAGGCTATCGTATTCGCTAAAGCCAATAATCACAATGTGGTTATAGTGGATACCGCGGGTAGACTCAGTGTAGACGAAGCCATGATGGCTGAGATAGGTAATCTGAAAGGTGAACTAAAACCTCAAGAAATACTTTTTGTAGTGGATGCTATGACTGGTCAAGATGCTGTGAATACAGCTAAGGCCTTCAATGATAAGCTTGATTTTGATGGAGTAGTGCTTACTAAGCTTGATGGAGATACACGAGGTGGTGCTGCACTTTCTATTAAATCGGTAGTAAATAAGCCTATCAAATTTGTCAGTACTGGTGAGAAAATGGATGCCTTGGACGTATTTCATCCAGATAGGATGGCTAATCGTATCCTCGGTATGGGAGATATAGTATCCTTCGTAGAACGAGCACAAAGTACGTTTGATGAGCAGGAGTCTGCAGAACTTCAAAAGAAAATGCGGAAAAATCAGTTCGATTTTGACGATTTCTTAAAGCAGCTCAATCAGATAAAAAAGATGGGTAATATCAAAGACCTAATGGGAATGATACCAGGAGTAGGTAAAGCCATAAAAGATGTAGATATAGACGAAGATAGCTTCAAAGGAATAGAAGCTATAATACATAGTATGACTTCTGAGGAGAGACAAAATCCTCAAGTACTTAACGGAAGTAGAAAAGATAGAATAGCAAAAGGAAGTGGCACGAGTACTGCAGAAGTAAATAAACTAGTAAAACAGTTTGACGAAATGAAAAAAATGATGAAGATGATGAATGCAGGTGGAGGTAAGCGACCTGGTAAGAAACTCTTCAAAAGATAGTCCATGAAAGATCTTAGAAAAAACTATACCAAAGGTCAGCTGCTGGAAGCCGAAATACCCAGTTCACCATATGAGCTTTTTAACTCTTGGTTTCAAGATTCATTAGCTGCTGATTCTATTGTGGAAGCCAATGCTATGGTACTTTCTACATCTGTAGATGATAGACCTGATAGTAGGGTAGTGCTGCTGAAAGACGTAAGAGAAGAAGAATTTGTTTTTTATACCAACTATGAGAGTAATAAAGGGAGACAATTAGGCCTTAATGCACAGTGTACCTTATTATTTCCGTGGATAGGTCTAGAGAGACAGGTGATCATCAGAGGATTTGCACAGAAAGTAAGTAAGAAAGAAAGCGAGGATTATTTTTTTTCTCGACCAAAATCAAGTCAAATAGGAGCGTGGGCGAGCAGTCAGAGTTCTAAAATAGAGTCTAGAGAAGATTTAGAAAATCAACTTGCAGCATTTGAGGAAAAATTCAGTAAAGAAGAGTTGATTAAGCCTCCGCATTGGGGAGGATTTGCAGTAGTACCTAGCGAGATAGAGTTTTGGCAGGGTAGACCCAATAGGCTACATGATAGGATTCTATATAGTCAGAGTCTAGGAAAGTGGGAGACTACACGTCTTCAGCCATAGGCCACATTAACTTCAAGCGTGTCTCATTTTTAGGTAAAACGATTCGCATGCTGTACTTTAGATTTAAATAAGCTATACTTTCGTATAATCTAAAGTTAGAACGTGGGCACTCAGTTAAGCACTATTAAAAGATTGATAAAATCAAGGTCTACATTGGCCAGTGTTTTATTGGTGCCAGCTATCGTAGCTGGTTTAGCTCTGCTAGGATTCCAAACTTACAGTCTTATTACTGGTAAATCTTTTAGAGATTTTGATTTTAACATAGGTAAATTGTGGTCATCATCTGATGAAGAACTTACAGACTCAGAGTCTTTAAGTATTCAGTCTAGCGATAGGTTATTGCCCTTATTTACAGCAGAGGAACTAGCACTAACTGAAATTAATTCATCTCAAATATTACCGCCTAGACCTGCACGTAAGGTGCAAACTTTTTTACCTTCTATGGAGGATGAGAAGCCTCTGCTCACGAAGAGTATAGCCGAGCTTATAGATTTAGATAATATCAACTCAGTACAGATCAGTACTGCCATTCAAAGTCCTCAGATGGAGAGATACTACTCTAGGCTAGAGAGCGAATACCTCATTAATCCAAACCTAGTTCCACTTCGTGGTAAGTGGTATGTAGGGGTCAATTTTGCTCCGTGTTTAAGCTACCGTACCTTCGGCTATGATCCATCACTAGTGAATGGAGTAGTCATAGATGGTCAGTATTTATATACATACGGCTTGACTGAGTCTGGTCGTAATCTATCTGATAGGTCCATTACCTCTTATTCCATAGGTATAGATATAGGCAGACGACTTACAGATAGGATAAGTGTGTTCTCTGGCATAAACTATGCCCACTACGGCGAGCAGCTTCAGGTCAGTTACGCAGATGTTTCTGATCCTAACTTTGAGGATGCAGTCTTTATGGGTAAGAGGCCTATGTATCAAAGGCACAGTGCTGAGGACAAATCAAGGAATTTACCATTTTCTAATAAGTACTCCTACTTTGAGATACCCTTAGGTATAAGTGTAGACATAGCAAAGCTATCTAAGGCCAGAGTAACGTTAGATGCAGCAATGCATTATCAGCGACTAGATCACGTGAATGCACTCGTGTATGATTTTGAGACGGATTACTATTACTGGGCAGAGAAGCAAGAGAGTATCTTCAGACGCAATGGGCTCGCTACATCTGTGGGTGTCACACTGTCTCAGTATGTTACAGAACGCTTTGAATTATTTATTAATCCTCAGTTCAAATTTAATCTCACGTCTACCTTCGAAAGACCGTATCCAGTTATTCAAAATCAGTACACTTCTGGACTTCGTATCGGTTTTAAACAGCAAGTCTTTTAGCTTTTTGACTTAGTTAATTTGCCTTACTTTTGCGTGAATGAAACGAGTATTTATAGTAGCAGCAGTTAGGACTCCAATGGGAAGTTTTAATGGAAAACTAAGCGGAATATCAGCACCGAAACTAGGTGCTATTGCCATAAAAGGAGCATTAGAAAAATCAGGTGTTCAGCCTGAGCAAGTAGACGAAGTATATTTCGGTAATGTATTGCAAGCAGGTCTGGGTCAAGCACCCGCGAGACAAGCAGCCATATTCGCTGGATTACCAAATACGACGCCGTGTACGACCATAAATAAAGTATGTGCCAGTGGGATGAAATCTGTAGCACTAGGAGCTACTTCTATTATGCTAGGTCATAACGGTATAGTGGTGACCGGCGGTATGGAAAATATGAGTCAAGTGCCTCATTACCTTCCAGGTAGCAGAGGAGGATATAAATATGGTAACTTTACAGCTATAGATGGACTAGCTCATGACGGCCTTAGAGACGTATATAATGAGTATATGATGGGTAGTGCAGCAGACAGCACCGCTAAGCTGCATAATATCAGCAGAGAAGCTCAGGATGAGTTTGCTATTAATTCGTACAAAACTTCTGCAGCTTCGTGGGAAGCTGGTAAGTTTAAAGATGAAATAATACCAGTAGAAATACCTCAGCGTAAAGGAGATCCTATCATTATGGATGAAGATGAGGAATTTAAAAATGTACGTTTTGATAAGATACCTTCACTGCGTCCAGTATTTGAAAAAGAGGGTACAGTGACAGCTGCTAATGCGAGTAGCATAAATGACGGTGCAGCTTGTATCATACTAGCTAGTGAAGAAAAAGTAAAAGAATTGGGACTTACTCCCATAGCTGAAGTGACTGGTTTTGCTGATGCAGCTCACGAACCTGAATTTTTTACCACTGCACCTTCTAAAGCAGTACCTCTAGCACTAGAGCGTGCTGGATGTTCTCTAGCGGATGTAGATGCTTTCGAGCTGAATGAAGCATTTGCAGTAGTAGGGATAGTGAATACTAAGCTTCTTAATATTGATCCAGCTAAAGTAAATGTGAATGGAGGTGCGGTAGCACTAGGTCATCCATTAGGAGCCTCAGGAGCTAGAATACTAGTCACTCTGATAAATGTACTCAAGCAGAACGGCGGTACACTAGGTGCAGCTGGTATCTGTAACGGTGGCGGTGGTGCTAGTGCCATGGTGATCAAAAACATATAGAATCTAACAATCTATTTTTTTCAAAGGCACGAAAATTGAAACGAATTAAGTTATAGACAGTATGCGAGCATTTGTATTTATAGCAGTATCATTTTTGTGCCTTTTTACATTTGGGCAAAGAGCTAAGGTAAAAGCTGACGATTCTACCTATATAGACTCTATCCGTAACTATGAGTACCAGCTCGAAGGACTCAGCTATAACATCCTAAACGCAAAGGACAAAGTAGAGCGAATCACGAGCTGCTATTACTATATACAGACGCTTAAGAAGGCCCTAAGTATACCAAATTCCTTTGATTACGACTTCAATACTATACAAACAGTCTCTGCCATCCGATCAGAAGACGAGA
>CAWVTM010000030.1:0-16472 GCA_963933305.1 uncultured bacterium | reverse complement strand
AAGAAGGAATAGGCGTACGTATAGAAAACCAAATACTGATCACCGAAAATGGTCCAGTAGATATGATGGACGAAGCTGGAATGCCAATAGAAGTAGAGGAGATAGAGGCTTTGATGGCTAAATAGCCTTGAGTCGGACTACTAAAATAATTTTACTATTTATTGCCGGAATTATTCCAAGCAGATTTAATACGCTTATAGATTTAGGGACTTGACTTTTCATAAACATCTGCATCATTGCCTTTATACAAACAACAATCTAATAGCGCCTTAGTGCCTCTATCCGTAGTTACTAAATGACTACTTCCTGTTACTGTTTGTGGAGCGCCGCAAAATTCAACCTTCATTGAAGCAAACTTATGATTTTCATTGACAGGTGAAATTCTTAAACGATTCAAAACTAGAAGTAACCGACGGTCTTCTATTTGACTTAAGTAAACATCCTACAGACTATACTGCTAACATAGCAGATGAAGAGCAAGCTGAGAAGCTCCTCAAAAAAGCCAATAAATCGATCTACAAAGAGCAGCGAAAGCTAAATGCTGCAGATAATCATTCAGTACTATGCATCTTTCAAGCGATGGATGCCGCGGGTAAGGATAGTGCAGTACGCAGTGTATTTACTGGCGTAAGTCCTGCCTGTTTTAAGGTCACTAGTTTCAAGGCTCCAAGTAAAGAACAACTAGTACTAGTCCACGATTTCCTGTGGAGGAGGAGTGCTGCTGTGCCTGCAAGAGGTATGGTAGGAATATTTAATAGGAGTCACTACGAAGAAGTACTAGTATGCAAAGTGCATCCTGGCTATGTAGTGGGGCAAAATATCCCGGGAATAGAATCAGAAACTAACCTTACACCTGAATTTTGGACCGTCAAATATAAAAGCATAAAAACTGCGAAAATCACCTTGCGAAAAATAGTACCGTCCTCCTAAAATTCCTTTTTAACTGTATGACAAGATGATCAAAAAAGTCGATTCCTATCTAGTACCGCAAAAAAAAAGAAGAATTGGAAGTTTAATTTCATAGATGTGAAGGTAGTGTGCTCTGTGGCCAGAGTATATTAATTCGTTTCGATACGCTACTCAAAACAACACAAAAAAAATACTCTTTTATACATGTAACAATATGTTTATAAGCATATTAGGATATATTTGGCAAGTAGTATAGTTACCGAAAATTTCAAAAATTTGAATCTAAAATACCCTACATTAGGGCAAAAGGAGATAGCAAAAATGGCAGAGCCTGAGAAATTTTTATAAAATGCATAAGAGGGGTGGTATTAGTTGTGAAAAACATTACTTTTGCAAGCCTTTAAGAAAAATACGCTAACAAGCATAAAGAGATATAACGATGAGCAAAAGAACATTCCAACCGAGTAGAAGAAAGAGAAGAAACAAACACGGTTTCAGAGAGAGAATGGCTAGCAGAAACGGTAGAAAAGTACTGGCTGCACGTCGTAAAAAAGGACGTAAGAAACTTTCTGTTTCTGACGAACCACGTCACAAGAAGTAATTTTCACTTTTACCCATAACTGATTTATGGGAACTTCACATACTTTTCATAAATTAGAAAAGCTTTCTCACAAGGCTTCTATAGATTCCATATTCCAAAAAAAAGGAAAAAGTATCTATAAGTCACCTATATTGTTTGCCTTCTACAAGACAGATCTAGAGACACCATTTCCGTGTCAACTAATGGTATCTGTGGGCAAGCGTAAGTTTAAGAAAGCTGTAGATCGCAACAGGATAAAGCGTCAAATTACTGATGTGTACCGCAGACACAAACATCGTATGTACGAGGCTGTGGGTCCTGAAGATAAATATGCCATTGGAATCCTGTTTTTAGGAAAAAGGCATCCCGAACAAGCAGATTTAGAAAAAAAGCTAATTTTGTGTATTGATGAATTTATTAAACTCTCATCTCAGCATTAAACGCATATGTCAGAATACTTAGATCGATTACACAACACATTTGCCGAAATAACAAGCGGTAATTTTACTGAAAAGCTCTGGGCGAAAATCTACAAAAAAGACAGTATTAGTTTCAGAGCTAAGGTGAGAGGTATAAAGAGTTTCATCCACTTTGACCAAATGCCATGGACATATAGTAACACTGAGTACTGGAATATCATCGCTCCAATGCTCATAGGAAAAGCTTACGAAGCCGTCTTAATAGGTAGCGAAGCGGAGACTAAAAGGCTGACTTTATCTGTGAACCACAATACCTTTTCTACAAAAACCTACACCCGAGGACAATCTTACAAGTGCATCATCTTGGAAAAGAAAAAGACGTTTTTAATAGTGGAAGCCGGATTAGACTCCAACTTTAAAAACGGGTCGCAAATAGGTGAAATTAGTATGTTTGATTTTTGGCAATCTCAAGCATTCATCAATGTTAAAATAGGTGATGAAATAATGCTTACCTACCTAAAACATACTAATCAAAATATGCTGACAATGTGTGAGCCCACTAAGTATAAAGAATGGTACAAACAGAAGCCAGAGCAATATGTGGGATCATTCGTAGATGTAGTAGTCACAAAAGAAGATGATGAAAGCGTATTTACAGTACACGAAACGTACAATGGCATACTTCGTATAAAGCCAGAACTGTACGGCGAAGAGCTTATAGCTCCGCTAAATCAGTACATTCAAAACCTATCGAGTGGAGATGAGATAAACTGCTACGTGCAAGGAATTAATTCGAAAACAAATGAATTCTTATTGCATATTGAACCTCGATTGATAGAAGAACTAAAGAAAATATAGTGCGGCTCATACAAGGACTAAAAGCGATACTCGTCCTTCTGCTAATGATACCTATCCGTATCTACCAGAAGATAATATCCCCTTTTTTGCCTGCCACTTGCAGATATAGTCCTACGTGTAGTGCCTATGCTATAGAAGCCCTACAAAAACATGGACCTCTAAAAGGTTTTTATCTCGCTATACGAAGGATATTAAGCTGTCACCCTTGGAGTCAGAAGAGCGGTTATGACCCTGTTCCTTAGCACAATTCTTAATTTTTCTCTTATCGGTTTTATTTTGCATCTCTAAGGCATATACACAACTGTATGCTTTTGTTACCTTTGCTCAAAAGCATACGATATTTTGAAAAAATATATACTCATACTTTTCATAGGAACGTTTGGCCTGCTTGCTTTCAAGGCAGAAGACTATTTCGAAATTTCTAAAAACTTGGATATCTTCTCAGAGGTCTACAAAGAAGTAAATACTACCTACGTAGATGATATAAAACCTGGTGAACTCATACGGGCAGCTATAGATGGTATGCTGGGATCTCTGGACCCGTACACCAACTTCTATAGTGAGGCTCAGGCAGAAGACTATCGCTACCAGACTACAGGAACGTATGCCGGTATAGGATCTACTATACGCACTATAGGAGACTATGTATATATAGAAAGTCCTGTAGATGGATTCCCTGCTCAAAAAGCAGGATTACTCCCTGGAGATAAAATACTAGAAGTAAGCGGTGAAGATATGAAAGGCAAAAGGAGCAATGAGCTCACTGATTATCTGAAAGGAAAAGCAGGGACTACTTTCATCATCAAAATAGAAAGAACAGGCGAAGGAATAGTAGAGAAGTCCATAACACGGGAAAACATAAAACTGAAAAATGTACCGTATCACGGCATCATAGAAAACAATATAGGGTACCTAAAGCTCACCAGTTTCACCCCTAATGCTGGCAAAGAAGTGCAAGAAGCAGTAATAGACTTAAAAAGGGAAGGTGCCACATCTATAGTTTTAGACTTAAGAAATAATGGTGGCGGACTACTTCACGAGGCCATTAACATTGTAAATGTATTCGTGCCAAGGGGTGAGACTATCGTAATAACTAAAGGTAAATTCATAGAAGATAATCGCACTTACAAGACCCTCAACTCTCCTGTAGATATAGCGATACCTTTGATAGTATTAATCAATGGAAACTCTGCGTCCGCCAGTGAAATAGTATCCGGAGCCTTGCAAGACCTAGATAGAGCTGTGCTAGTAGGCAGAAACTCTTTTGGTAAAGGATTAGTGCAGACGACTAAAAGACTTACCTACAATACCAGTATGAAAATAACTACAGCAAAATACTATATCCCCAGCGGTAGACTCATACAGCGACTAGACTACGGGAATAAAATAAACGGTAAAGCAATAGCAGTAGCAGATAGTGTAAAAAAAGCATTTACAACTCGAAATGGACGAGCTGTGACTGATGGTGAAGGAATACAGCCAGACCAAAATATAGCACTCCCTGACTTCTCCAAGCTAGCACAGAGCTTAGTCCAAAACAATCTCATTTTCACATATGCTAATAAGTACAGAAGCGAACACCTTACAGCAGCAGAGCCGCTTAAGTTTGATGTAGATGATTCTCTATATTTAGACTTCACCCAGTTCTTATCAGATAAGGAATATACCTATACTACTCGCACAGAGAATGACTTAGAACAATTAGAAAAACAAGCAAAAGACGACAATTATTACTCACTCCTGAAACTAGAGTTAGATAAACTCAAGGAAGCTTTAGAAAGCACTAAAAAAGCTGATTTGACAAATCAAAAAGCTGAGATTAAAGAACTACTAGAATTTGAAATCATAAAACGATACTATTTTGAACGTGGTAAAGTAGAAATTGCTTTTGATGATGACAAAGACTGGGCTAAAGTGACTGAGATATTAGAAAACAGAAAAATGTACACTGATATTCTCACTACTAAATAATGGATTATTCCCTTATTATAACACTCTTCTTATTTGGTATTATAGGCGGTTTTATAAGCGGCTTACTTGGTGTAGGCGGCGGTATAATTTTCGTACCCGTACTGAGTACTTTACTCGCTTCACTCGGTTATGGAAATCAGGAGCTAACGAAATATGTACTCGCTAATTCATTTGCTGCTACATTTTTTGCTGGGGCCATAAGTACCTACAAGCAGTATAAGTTAAACTCCTTTCACCCCAAAAAAATTCTACTCACATCATTACTTGCGATACCCTCCAGTCTACTTATCACACACCTCATAGCCGCGGGCACCTGGTATAGTAAAGAGAAGTTCAGCTACTTTTTCATTGTACTTCTTGCATTTATGCTGTACCGCATGCTTGCGTCGTCTAAAGAGATTTTCAAACCCAACTCAAAGGAACTTCAACCTTGGCACTTTCCTGTGACGGGTGCACTGACAGGAATCGTATCTGGATTATCTGGACTAGGTGGTGGAATAATTATGGTGCCACTATTTACACAATATCTAAAATTAGACATAAAAAAAGCAGCAGCCATAAGTATAGGAGTGATTCCTTTAATGATGATATCAATGCTAATACTATATGGTAGCTATACTCCTAACCAAGAAATCATAGCCTGGCACTGGGGATACTTACTCCCTAGTATATTCCTACCATTAGTGGCAGGATTACTCTTTGCTGCACCCATGGGTGTAGCCATCGGTCAAAAAGCATCAAGTCAATACCTCAAACTTATATTCGCTGTACTCGTATTCACCGTAATTATTAAAACCATTGGAAGCATCATTTACACCTAAACTAAAAAGCTTAACTTTTCTCATTTTATTAGTTAGTGCAATTAATTTAAAGGCACAAAAGCCACACTTTAGAGATAAGAAAGTCGCCAATGACGTGCTAGAATATGTCTCTGTATTGGCTAGTGACAGTATGCAAGGAAGGATGACCGCTTCTACTGGAGAGCGTATGGCGGCAGAGTACATAGCTAAAGAGTTTAAATCTATAGGACTAGCTCCAGCCGGGCAGCAAAACTTCTATCAACCTATTATAGTGCCTAATATGCGTATGGCTAACCAAAGTACTATGCTGATGATAGCTGATACTATACAGACCCTGTTTACAGATTTTTACCCTGTGAGTATGTCGACCAACCGAGGTCAATACTCTGGCGAAACCATAAACATAGGATACGGCATAGCTGATGACGGGTTAAAACACAATGACTATAGAGGCAAGGAAATCGAAGGAAGAGCAGTACTGCTCAATATAGGAATCCCTGGAGGTAGCCATCCAAACAACAAATTCATAGGGTGGAAAGATATAGAGCGCAGAGTAGAATATGCAAAATCAAAAGGTGTACTCGCAGTAATCCTGTATACTACAGATAGTACAGCTGCTCCGTCAGGTACTTTAGCTAAAAGATCAGCCAATTCAGGGATACCTGTGGTTTACTCCAATAAAGATCTAGGTATGATCACAGCTACAGTATCAGAAATAATCATAGACATCCTAATGCTCAGCACCAATGGACAAAATGTATTAGGCTACATAGATAATGGAGCTCAAAATACAGTTATCATAGGTGCACATCATGACCACCTCGGAAAAGGTCGAAAAGGAGGTTCAATGGAAGAGAATCCAACAAAAATTCACAACGGTGCCGATGACAATGCTAGCGGTGTAGCTGGTCTACTAACATTAGCTAAAGAAGTAAAACGCAAATCAAAAAAGTACAAGAATAACAACTATCTCTTTATAGCCTTCACTGGTAAAGAGCAAGGCTTGATAGGATCTAAACACTTCATAAATAGCGCACTATATGCAAAGTACACTGTGAACTATATGCTGAATATGGACATGATAGGCCACCTAGACAGCACGAGTAAAACACTCATAATAAATGGCGTAGGGACATCCCCAGCGTGGAAACAAGCCATGGCTAAAACACGCATCTGTAAACGTAAAATTGCCGAAATAAAAACAACTGAAGGTGATATCAGCACATCTGACCACACGTCCTTTTATCAAAATGGCATTCCTGCAATACACTTTTTTACAGGACAGCACCAACACTATCATACATCTACAGATGATGTCGCTATTATCAATGCTGGAGGAGAGGCTTTTGTACTTCGCTACATGTGGAAGCTTATGCGTAAACTAGATAAGCAAGGAAAAGTCGGCTATACTAAAACCAAAGACGTAAGTACTCTGTTAAATCCTAAAGTATATTTAGGAATAACACCTGACTATGAATATAAAGGTTTTGGACTGAGAGTAGATGGAATTCAAATGAATAAAGCAGGTGAAAGTGCTGGCCTGAAAAAGGGAGATATCATACTCCAAATAGGATCAACTAAAATCCAAAAGATACAAGACTATAACAAAGTCTCAAATACCTTTAATCTAGGCGAAGAGATCAATATCACAGTGCAAAAAGGAACTGAAACAAAAATATTAAAAGTGCAATTTTAGAGATGAAGTTAACAGAGTACATTCAACCTGATAAAACCCTTTTTTCCTTTGAGGTCTTACCTCCGTTGAAGGGGAAAAGCATAGACTCATTATATAGTTCCATAGACCCTCTTATGGAGTTTAAACCAGCCTTTGTAGACGTAACCTACCACCGTGAAGAGTATATAGAAAGACCCAGAAAAGACGGAGGATACGATAAGATAAGTACTAAAAAAAGACCTGGTACTGTATCTATATGTGCGGCTATTATGAATAAGTATCAAGTAGAAGCGGTCCCTCATCTTATCTGTGGAGGCTTTAGTAAAGACGAAACTGAAAATGCACTCATTGACTTAGCATTTTTAGGTATAGAAAACGTACTTGCACTGCGTGGTGATAACCTTAAAAATGAAAGAAACTTTGTGCCAGAAAAAAATGGAAATGGTAACTCACTAGATCTCATCCGCCAGATAGGTGACATGAATAATGGAGTGTACCAAGACCAGGAACTAGAAAATGCCACAGAAACTAACTTCTGTATGGGAGCTGCAGGATATCCAGAGAAGCACTCAGACGCAGCTAATATGCAAAGCGATCTCAAATTTCTAAAACGTAAGGTAGACGCAGGTGCAGAATTTATCGTTACTCAAATGTTTTTTGATAATCAAAAATACTTTGACTATGTAGCTATGTGCAGAGAAGCCGGTATCCTTATACCCATCATCCCAGGAATAAAACCCATTACAAAAAAAGTTCACTTACGTGCCCTTCCAAGTATATTTAATATGGATATCCCAGAACCCTTAGCCAGCGAACTGCACGATGCCAAAGACGACGCTGCTGCAAGAAAAATAGGTATAGAATGGTGTATACAACAATGTAAGGAGCTAAAAGCGGCAAATGTGCCTGCATTACACTTTTACACCATGAGTTTCTCATCCAGCACAAAAGAGGTAGCCTCTGAGATATTTTAAAAACCTAGCATGCAAGGCGTAGTGACAAAATCCACTGGGAGCTGGTATAAAGTCCTTATAAATGGTGAACAAGTAGACGCCAGACTGAGAGGAAAAATCAGAACACTGGAACTTAAAAGTACAAACCCTGTGGTGGTAGGAGATAATGTGCTTCTGGACTACGTAGAAGAAGAATACAATATCAGAGAAATACTCGATCGAGATAACTGTATCGTACGTAAGAGTAACAAGCTTAGCAAACAGTTTCAAATCATAGCTGCTAATATAGACCGAGCCTTCCTAATAGTATCTCCAGCGAAGCCGCATACACCAATGGGTTTTATAGACCGTTTTTTAGCTACTTCCGAAGCATACGAAATCCCTGTTACTATATTAATAAATAAAAGTGATCTAGATACCAAAAAGGCCAATAGTCACCGTGATGTTCTACTTGATCTCTATCCCTCTA
Organism: uncultured bacterium; assembly: GCA_963933305.1. Lineage (GTDB taxonomy): Bacteria > Bacteroidota > Bacteroidia > NS11-12g > UBA9320 > UBA9320. The sequence goes on along the minus strand of CAWVTM010000030.1, from coordinate 7,838 downwards.
TCGGGTACGATACGTACAGTTTTAGTTTTCTAGAAGAAAAAGACATCGCTAAAGTATTAGACCTAGTATCTGATAAGTGTGTGCTCCTGTCAGGTAATTCAGGAGTAGGTAAAAGTACTCTTATCAATGCTTTACTTCCTGGCTCTGCTCAAAAAGTAAGTGCTATTTCTAAGTCTTATGATAAAGGAAGACACACTACTACATTTGCTCAGATGTTTCTCGGAGAAAATGGGTGTAAGATTATAGATACCCCCGGAATTAAAGATTTTGGGATAGTAAATGTAGAACCTGCTCAAGTGAGTCACTACTTTCCTGAAATGCGTAACCTACTCTCTCAGTGTAAATTTCACAACTGCGTGCACACTGAAGAGCCTGAATGCCGCATAAAAGAAGCCGTAGAACACGGAGAAATCCCCGTCTCTCGCTATGTAAACTACCTGAGTATCCTCGAGGAGGTTACTAAGTAGAATCTTAAAAAATCTTATTGCTCTTAAAGTATGTCACAAAACAGTGTTTTTCTAATGACTGTTTTTTGACCTTGTTGACGCATTTTAGCAAAACCTTAAACGATTCTCTATGTTTTAATGCCATAACAATTAACAAATTAAAACATTATGATTAAAAACACATTTCTTTATGCGATGCTATTTATGGCATCTTTGGCTTTTGTAGGTTGCTCAGACGATACCGAGGATCCAGACCCAGATCCACTACCAGTAACTACTACGACTAATACTATAGTAGATATAGCAGGTGGTGATGACTTCACTACGCTCGCTGCAGCTCTTACACGTGCTGGACTCATCGAAACGTTACAAGGAGAAGGACCTTTCACAGTATTCGCTCCTACTAATACAGCTTTTGAGGCATTGCTTACAGAGTTAGAAATAGACGGACTAGATGATGTTTCTGATGCTCAACTTACTGAAATATTACTAAACCACGTGGTAAGCGGTAAAGTACTATCTACTGACCTCACTGCTGGTTATGTCAATACACTAGCTACTGGTGCACAGCAAACTAAAGTATCGCTACTCGTAGACTTAACTGCAGGAGTAAGACTAAATAACAGATCAGTAGTAACTACTGCAGACATAGACGCTGATAATGGTGTAGTACACGTAATAGATAAAGTACTTACTGTTCCAAGTATCGTAGATGCTGCATTAGCTAATGCTAATTTCAGTACGCTTGTGGCTGCCCTTACAGATTCAAGATTAGCGGATGCTGATTTTGTAACTACTCTTAATAGCCCGGGACCTTTCACTGTATTTGCTCCAACTAATGAAGCATTTCAAATGCTATTAGACGGCAATCCTGAATGGAATAGCTTAGCTGACATAGATGCTGCTACCCTAGAAGCAGTATTAAAATATCACGTAATAGTAGGAGATAACGTAACTGCTAGTGAAATCACAGATGGCCTCACCCCTACTACTTTCGAAGGAAGTACATTTACTTTTAACACTACACAAGGAGTGGTAATAATAGACAAGGGAGGAAACGAATCTACTGTTCAAATCACTGACGTACAAACTAGTAATGGAGTAATTCATGCTATAAGTAGAGTACTCCTGCCAATAGAGTAAGTTTATTCTGCCAAAGATTTTGGTTAGTTTAAGTACAAATACCTGCGGTGCGAAAGTGCCGTGGGTATTTTCTTTTTTAAGGACCTAGGAATATTCTTTTTGATATAGCTGTAGTATAGAAAAGTGATTGAACGTGGTAAAGGTCTTTTGAAGTGTGTTCACGAATGTCAACGATTGAATATCAAGTTATACCGATGTAGCTTTCAATTGACGCATATAAATCGTTTTCACTCGATTTCTATTCGTTAAAAAATAATACCACAGCTTGTGCCTCCGCTAAAGCTATGGCGACACGCGGAAGGCTATGCAATGATTTTTCGCCTTTACAAACCTTCGATAAACTCAATTTATTTATACGACACTTAAAAACTAAATTGGTATTAAACCTTCATCAGCATAGTTAGTACTGCCTTCTATTGAATTTTTAAAATTAAAAAACTATGTTATGTAAGAAAAACAAACCAGATTACAGCTAATTACCTGGTTTTGATAGTGTAGCTTTTCGGCACAAACCGAAAAGTAGTTTAAAGAATCATTAAGCCGCCTTCATTATTACGCACCTTCACTTCCCACGTGCGGTCTGCGAGTAGCAACACTGTAGCGAGAAATGCATCGTAAGGCATGCGCTCACCCCACTCATCTGGAGAGACAAAGGATAGTATCTTTCCACCCTCTTTTTCATACAGATGATAATGCTCTCCTATGTTAGGAGTAAACTTCATCTCAGCCTCGTAAATCCCATAAGAAACCTCTAAGCGAGCTTCTATCTCACGAACTTGACTCATTATCACGTCAGCCTGCTTACGAAGCATTGATATCTGCTGATTAGCCTGCTTCTGCATGGTCTCTACTGCACTAGCCTTAATCTTACCTTTATTCTCTGCCTTTATCATAGGAGAGGACACGCTGAGCGGTATAGGTGAAAACTTAGCTTCACCAGTGTAGTAGGACTTTCTATCTTTTTCTTCGCTCATTTCAGTCTATTAACGTTTTAGTTTTTATATGGTTCTACAAAAATATTCAAACTCAAAACATCCAAGCGAACGGAACAAGCTTTAACAGAAATATTTCAACTACTATCCAGATTCAAAACATTGATTTACTATACTTGTTATACTCCTATGAACAATTTATTCATTTTGGCAATAGTCGCTCTAGTTAGCTGCTCACCAAAGACTAAAACTGCTGCAAATACAGCCGAATCTAACCTTAAAACAGAAGAAATAAGCATGACATCATCAGAAGACATCATTGGAATCACAGATTTTCATTACTTTAGTATCCCTAGCCTAGACGAAGCTAGTACACTAAACATGGCAGACTATAAAGGCAAAAAAATACTCATAGTAAACGTAGCATCTAAATGTGGGTACACTTCTCAGTATAAAGGGCTGCAAGAACTCAATGAGCAGTACGGTGACCAAGTACAAGTAATAGGGCTCCCTTGCAATCAGTTTATGGGACAGGAGCCGGGAAACAAGGAAGAGATAGCTGAATTCTGTAGCAAAACATATGGTGTTTCTTTCCCTATGAGTACTAAGGTAGATGTGAAAGGTAACGACCAACACGCTATATACAAGTGGCTCACTAACAAATCTGAAAACCAAGTAGGTGACTATAAGGTTAGTTGGAATTTTAATAAATTTCTAATCGACGAAAACGGAAAACTCATAGCACACTACGACAGTAGAGTAACCCCTATGAGCGAAGAGATTATATCCGCTATCTCGATTTAGCTAGTTGTTTTAAATAAGAGCTTACGCCCTGCTCGAAGGTAAATTATTCCCTACATTTTATATGATGCTAGAAAAGTTATAGGAAGTTTATTTATTAAATAGATTAATGTAAATGTTAAAATTGACCAAATAAGGGACTTTAGAAGAGTCTGATTAGTTAATCATATATTTGTTAATACTCTGAACAATCAGTTTCATTTGACCATAATTAACAATATATGAGATATCTAATATTAATCTTATTTTCCATTCCATTTACATCCTATTCTCAAAATGTATTTTCGGTTAAGTACTCAAATCAGTCTGATGTAAAGGTGTATGTAGTTGAATATGAAAATCAATGTGATTTAAAGGTGTTCAGGGTAGATTACCCAAACCAAGCAGATGGGAATAAAGGGTTATGGTATTTTGTAGATTATCAAAATCAATGTGATAAGAAGATATATTTTGTTGAATATGAAAATCAATGTGATTTAAAAATATTCTTTGTCAAGTATAAAAATCAAGCAGGATGGAAGGATAAATCCAAACAACATCTGATGTATTAATGACAGCATACAAAAAACCTTCTGCAAAATCATAAACCTTATTTGAAAAATAAAGTCTTTTTGGCGTTCAAAACTCTGCTTAAATTTCGACTTTGAACGTGGGCTAATACCCTAGTCATTTTAAGCTATTCCTTAATGATCCGATATCTAATTTCGTACTCAAATGATTTTTCTGAAAGAGCTACAACATCAAGCCAAGCAAACGTATTTTTAAAAGTGCTTGTAGACTGAAGACCTATATAAGAAAACCCAAACCTTGGTTTTTTAATTAATCCTACCCTACTTTGAGTTGATAGAGCACTATTATTAATATCATATTCAAATGCCTCGGCATATTCCTTTCCAGCATAGTTCAAAAACTTTTTAATTTCTTTATCTTTATCAAAAAAGAAAACATTAAGGGTATAATCTTCATCTTTTAAAGGAGGGAATAACCTGTTTAATATTTCACGACTTAAACTTGATCCAGTCCCTTCGGACTCCCACAAAGGCACGCCTAATACTTTTATTTTTCTGGTAGCTTTAGAAACTTCTTCAAAAAGTTTTCCATCTTCAGATATAGAATTGTCATCCCCCGATATCCTAAGCGTATAAATAAACTCAACTGTATTTTTCGGCACTTCTATTGGGGCATAAACCTTGGGTTCTCCTGACACAGATAGTGTTTTTGAGACAATAAATTTTTTAGGTTCATTAAAAACTTGTTCATAAGCCAAACCTCTTCCTGAAATACTCCTTTTAGTTTTCGTATCTACTACAACAGAGTCTCTAATAATTTTCACTTTGCTCAAATAATTTTCAACGGTACCTGATTTTTTTAGTACTTCTAGACTATAGTACGTTTCTGAAGCAAAATCAATATTTATCGTAAAAGCATTATCATATTGGACAGCGTAATTAAAATCTACAACAGAAACATTGTTGAATCTTTTTATTACTCTTCCGCTGCGTTCATCTAATATAAAAAGAGCCCTAATAATGTTATCAGAAGTAAACCTAAGCCGTATAGTATCTTTGCTGAGTCCGTAATATGCTTTTTGTACACCTCCCCCAGAGTTGAAATTATCTTTTTGTGATAGAACAGATTCATACCTCAAACTTTCTAGCGTTACTTCTGGGGATATTAAATCTTTAGATTGGTCGCCACTATTCCCCATACAAGAACTTAGTAATGTTAGTATAGCGGCAGTAAAAAAGTTGGTGTTAAAATTCATATGTGCGTATTTTATTAGAATGCAGATTAAATATTAATTAGTTTAATTCCTAAGTGCTTTTTAGCCCCTTTATTCCTGTGATAAGACCAAAACAAATTTGTTTTTAGTTCACCGTAATTATACTCAATTCCAACAATTTCTGTATCTATATTACGATTTATACATGAAATAAACCTTCCCATTATTTGAAAAGTATCTTTAAAATCCTTGATCCTATTTCCCTTTCTAAGCGGCCCTTTGTAATAGGAACCTCTATTATTATTCCCTAAAACTCCGACAAAGGAAAGTCTACAGTTTCTCTTCATTTTCGAATTACAATCCAATCTTCTAAATTACTTTTATGAATGATTTTAATCTCACGCTGAAATATTCAGTAAATGCTCGTAAATCATTACCATGGCCAAGGTATCTAATTCACAATACTTCAACAATGACGTTGTTATTGTATCTCTTTCATGGGTAGACATGTCTACAAATTGCAATTTTGAGTATGCGGTAAGAGCTCCACCACCATCGGATATGTTACTCAAGCCAGAAATGATACCGTCCAACTTTTCTGGAGCCCAATCTTCAAAAACACTTGGTAGTGCTTTGTATGGATCAACTGCTTTCCCATCTTTGAATTTCAACCAAATATGATTTGGTCCAAAGTTTAGACTGGTAAGGTTTATATTCTCAAGAGATTGAGTGTATTTTTCTTTCAAGAAGCTACAGCTATTTAATATAGCAGGCAGCACTGCTTTTAATGAATTAGAGCCTTTGGTAAGTGGATTATAGTAATAGTTCAAGATAACCACTCGCAGATCTATCATAGGTCGGCTGGCTTTCCATGTATCCGTGGATTTTTGGGTAGGAGTAGTTATGGTTTTTATAAAGTCAATTAACTCTTTCTTGTCTGGATATATGCTTGTCTCTAATTGATTTTTTATAGCATTTAGAATGCTGTTTTCGTGGGTGGCAAATCTAAAAACGGTTCCATTATCCTTTCCTAATGCTTTTTTCAAAGCTGAAACAAATAAGAAATTGGGGAATTCTCCTGGAACATTATTTATATATTCAGAAGTATGTTCTATCCTGCCATCTGCATAGCAAGTATGATGGGAGAACTGAAATGCTGTCTGTTCATAGGGTCTACGACCTTTGTTAAAGGGCAAGGCTACTGCACTGGTCTCGAAATCAATGAAATGTAACGGATATCCCCATTCCTGTATTTCTGCTTTTAACGCACTTTTTTCAACATATGGTTCGTTCGGTGTTTCTAGAGTACGTTCCACTTGAATCCACCTTCTTTCTGCAGGACCCATTTTATCTGGTACTTCTTTTACTTTAAAATCTTCTTCAGTTAAGTCATCTAAGAAAAGCCTATTCTCTTCTAGAAATTTTTGTCCTCTAAAATTCCATATTTCAAAAATATTCGATCGATTAAAGTCTTCTTCAGACCAGTTATGTTGTGACTTAAAACAATGCTCAAACCCAGACAGTAGACCAGTTTCTTTTTCTTCTGTAGTTGCTCTAAATTGGCAAGATTTACATCTGCTATAATGAGTAGGCCAAGATGGATATGTTTTTTCTGAATATATAGATTTCAGCAAAGGTATCGCTTCAGAAAAACTTAAATTATCGTAATATGTGTGGTGTCCGCTTATAATATCCTGAACGATAGCACTTACATTTACCTCTGATAGCACAGAGGTTTTTTGAGCTTGCTCAGGAGTAAGTTTTACAATTACATCTTTACGAATATCGCCAGATGCAGGCAGCCTAATTTTCTGATTTAATCCTTCTATAGTGGCAACTTTAGATTTATCCGCCATCATAAAATAAGCGTCAATTTTAAATTCTTTGTAGCATTGTTGAGCTACATGCTTTTGAAAAGCTATATCAAATAAGTAGGGACGCCATCCACTTGTCACGTCGCCTCTTCTACCGATAAATTCATTTTCTTTGGTAGAGTCAAAAGACTTTGCTTTTACTTCTATTAGTTTTATTTTGTTGCCTTTTTTTACTAATATATCAGTCATCACATAGAGGCCATTATGTAAAAAAGAAGCTTCGTATATAACAACATTTTCTTTTTCTAAGGCTTGTTGAGTCTTACTAAAGGCTGCTTTATAATCTCCAGCTCTAGCATCTATAAATACGCCATTGGGGTAATGCAACCTTGCTAATGCTTCTACCTGAAAACCTCCTTCTGCCAATGAGGCCAGAAATGTATTCTCTTCCTTTTGGTTCACATACGTTTTGTCTCCATAAAAATAGAGCTTATTGGGGCATTCTAGCCCTACTTTAAAACGCGACTTAGATAATACTTTCATTTAACAGTACTAAAAATGTTATAACTTGGATCTAGATAGAAACAAAACTTCTAAAATCAACGCAGCCTTTTTATTCTTTCTCTACATCTTTTAATATCCTCTCTGTATCCTTTAATTCGATTTCTACAGGACTCTATCTTATCTTTTTGACTTTCGATGTTTCTAGCAAAGCTCTCCCAATCTCTCTTCTTTTGTGCTCTTATACTATGTCTATTAGCTGTCGAAGAGGAGGCTTTCAGTCTGCGAGAAAAACGCTCAGCTTCTCTACTTTTTCGCACTCTAGTCTTAGCTATATCTTCTCGACAATCTGCTATTTTAGCTTTTTGATTTTCAATATCACGCTTTTTACGCTCTATATCTCTTTTTATACTATCTATACTCATACGTTATATATTACAGATTAAGTGTTATGGGATTACTAGCCCCGTGTTTCTTT
>CAWVTM010000029.1:0-16719 GCA_963933305.1 uncultured bacterium | reverse complement strand
TGATGAATGGAATTTTAGTTTAAATGGTAACACCGTGATTTTGACAAAAAATAACGGAGATAAATATATCTTGACGAAACAATAAAAACGTACTACAACAGCTAAGGATTCCTCGGGTCTGAAAAACCAATCCGTCAGCTGAAGGAAAGCCAATTTTAAGACACCACCGAACCTTTTTCTTTATCTATTTTTCGAATCTCAGGCTGGTGTATGTGCCCACAGACCACATAATCGTATTTTTTCTCAATGGCAATATCGGCACACAACTCTTCGAACTGATTGATATATTTTACAGCACTTTTTACTCCATTTTTAATTTGTTTAGAGAATGATTTCTTTTCTTTACCAAGCACTTCCATCAGTCTATTCACATGATAATTTAGCCAAATAAGAAAATCATAACTTTCAGACCCTAAACGCGTTAACCATCTACTGTGCTGCATAGTAACATCAAATACATCTCCATGAAAAAACCAAGCTAGCTTACCATCTAAGTCTAAGACTACTTTATTTTCCACTTTAATATTGCCGAGCTTATAGCCTACAAACCGCCGAAATACTTCGTCATGATTGCCGGGCAAGTAATACACCTTCGTGCCTTTAGACGCTAAATTAAGCATCTCCTTGAGCACTTTGGTATGGCTTACAGGCCAATACTTCTTTTTGAACTGCCAGCCATCTACTATGTCTCCATTTAGGATCAGTTTTTTAGGCTTAATAGATCGTAAGTACTGCAACACTTCGTCAGCTCTGCAACCATACGTACCCAAGTGGATATCCGATAATACCGCAAGTTCTAAACTTCTTCTTTTCATTTTTTAAAAAGACTAGTCCAATCTCCAAACATCAAAACAATTAATATTCTAATCATTGACTTCAATAGTATAGTGTTCATATGAATGGAATACCGCTACAGGATTACCATTTCGTAAATAACATTTCAGTAAATCGTTACGCCAATGTTAATTTAACACTTTCAAAAAAGCGACTAGTTGTTGCTCTTCCAATGCGCTAAGCCCTAGACTATCTGCAGCCAGCGTCTGGTAAGGTACATCTAGTCCGTGCCCTGCTCCTCCTCCATCGTTATAAAAAGCTATGACCTCTTCTACTGTATCAAAAACACCATTGTGCATATAGGGTGCTGTACCGGATACATGCCGAGCAGTAGTAGTCTTAAAAGAGTACTGATAGAAATTTACCTTCTCTGTGGGTCTCTGGTCAGAGTAGCGACCTTCATCAGGATCTATCTCGCTGTACTTTTTGTCTACGGGTACGCCGAGCACCTCAGACTCCGTATCATCAAAATACGGTGGTAATAACCCCGCAAATGTAGGAGCAAAATGGCAGGTGGCACACGCAGCTTTGCCTGTGAATAGGTTATACCCAGCCACTGCATCTGAAGACACTTCGCCTTCTCCTCTCATATACTTGTCCCACTCGGAATCATAGCCGCTCAGAGATGCCACGTAAGAAGCAAGTGCCGTTTTAAATGTATAGTTATTTACTGGATGCTTTTTATGGGACTGAAATGCATCCGCAAACTGAGCAGTATATACCTCATCATCGGCTAACTTACTAAAAATAGCTATCAAAGAAGTATTGAACTCCATATCACTAAAAACTACATGCTCAAACTGTTGACTGATCTTGGGTGACCTCAGGTCATAAAAGAACCCTTTGGTATAGATACTATTTAGCAAGGTAGGAGCATTTCGGTCCAAAGTGTTTTTACCATCTGCACTTTTACTTTTTGGCAGTCCATCGGTAAAAGCCTTCTCAGGATTATGGCACGTAGCACACGCCATTGTACCCGAATTACTTAATGTAGAATCGTAGAATAATCGTTCGCCGAGTGCTATTGTTTTAGCATTCAAATTACCTACGTTAAAATCTATGAATGCCTGAGTGTTGAAAAACGTAGTAGAAAATAAATGCTCTGCTAGTGGATCTATTTCTCTGGGGAGATTGGATAAATCTGTCCAGGTCTTTACACCACTCTGGTAGTACGATACTAGTGCTACATAGGCTGGCTGCCAGTGTTCTTTATAATAGGCTGCCCTATCTAAGGTCTCAAAACTCTTACTCTCGCTTAAAAACTGACTACAACTGACTAAAGCTTGTGTAAACTGACTGTTACTCAAGCCTAAGCATTGTGACGCTTTTTGCATACCTACTATAGACTGGCGAGCATCACCTGTAGCTCTCAGACTCCCGGGAGTATCAAAACCTACTAAACCTTGCGTATAGTCTCGGATCCACTGATACTGAATAGCATGAATCACAAACTCATCTGTAAACAGTATTGCATTACTCAGTTTTTTACTCTCTTCTATATGTTTACGAAGTAAAAGCAATTGCTTTTTCACTTCTTCCACTTCTATCTCCTCTGCTGCCAGTAGCTCATCTAGTACTTGCATCCCTTTGGGTTCTATTACGCGTATATCTGGTACATTTTTCTCTAGCTTAGGCAATGGAGCTCCGTTATAGTAGCGGAGATAAAACTCCTTATCTGAATGAGCGAGTAGAAACTCAATTTGCTTAAAAGCATCTCTGAGCTCAAAATACGTATGTTGTCTCTTTCTCTCGTCATATACGTGTAGAGACAGCTCTTTTGCCTTGTCATCCATCTCATCTAACTGAGCTAAATAAAATGCTTTAATCTCAGCATTCGGCTGACTGGGCGGAATGAGGGCTATCAGGATGAACCCCATCATTAGTATGTAAATTATTTTTTTCATATTTCTTTTAAATCTATTTTCAAACAAAAGAGCCCCGATAAAATACCGGGACTCTCAAACAAATGAATAAAAACTTTATGTTTAATTCTACTTAACAATTGGCTTAGTTAAGTAAAAGTCGTTGTGTTGCTCCTTCTTCATTTCGTATGAAGTATAAACCTGCTGGATACTCAGAAAGGTTAAACTGTATTACATTCTCATACACCTCTAGAAGTTTACCATCTGCTCCATACACTGCTACATTTGCGTGCTTATCTAGATTTACAAGGCCATTGGATGGATTAGGATATACTTTAAAGGCTTTGTTCTTCTTTTTAAGTTCGTGCACAGATACTATCTGCTGCAGATCCCATCCTGTAAGGGCAAAAGTGAGCGAATAGTTATATGGAAAAGGATTAGCAGAGCTAGGGTGCTGTGCATTTACCATTAGCGTTTTACCATCTGGGGTAGGGCAAGCTCCAGTTATCTCACTACCAAATGGAGACACTGCAATACGCACTAGGTCTTCTGTAGTAGGATTTTCTATAGCTAAATCTAGCATAAACAGTTCACAAGCTCTATTGGTAATACCAGCGGGCACTCTACCGTATGAAGTTCCATTCAGGTCTTCACAGATCATTAGGTAACTTTTTCCATTGATTTGCATAGTTACCAATCCGTCAGGATTTGATAAATGAGTTTCTGGATAGTTACTCTGTGTAGGAGAAGAAGCTAAGTAAGGACCACCTTCTATCTGTACAGTTACATCTTCTGTAGCTACATCATACTTCAGTACACGTCCATAGTAATCCCAGTAGTCAGCAGAATTTATATCATTGCCTTGCTCTGTAGCTCTTACTTTATTATGCTCTGCGTGAGCACCTCCAGCTGCATTAGCTGCTGCCCATCTACCTCCAGGATTATCTCGCCCTGTCTCAGTCATATACACTGCTTTGGTCTCCGTATCATAGGTAACCCACTCCAGTCTATTAAACATAGTAGCACCTACCGCAATGGCCTCATCTTGGTAGTGAAGCATTTTATTGATATCCGTATTGTTAATTTCTACCCAAGTCTCGCCGTCTAGACCAGAGATACTGTAAGCACTTACAGATCCTTCATAGTCGTCATAAGCTTCGTTAGTAGAAATGAGGTATGGTTTTCCGTCTGTAGATTCATCTGCAGATACGAAAATCAATCCTTCTGGACTACGGTCATTTACATCCTTATTGTAATACTGTACAAAAGTAGAATTAGCAGGATCTGTGATGTCATACACCATTACTCCTGTAGCTCTCTCTAATCCTACGAAAGCAAATGTTCTAGAACCTATTTTACCTATAGTAACTGACTCTGGCTCCGCACCTTTATCGTCATCTCTACTTGCAGGATAATTGTCTGGAAATTGCTCTGCAAGAATCCTAGTAATTTCGTTCTTACTATCGAAGACAAGGTTACCATCTAGATCCCATATAGAGAACGAACGACCACCATATCCGTAGATTTCGTCATAGTCACCGTCTCCGTCTGTATCTCCAGCCATAGTAGTCACTTTCATTCTACCTAGGTTTTCGTCCAACTGCAGTACAGCGGCATTTGGAAATGCTGTAGGATCTAAGTCAAGGTCTTTTACACGTACTTCTTCTGAAAATCCGTCATAATCTCTAGAATCTCCCTCATTAGCTGACACTAAATACTCAGTACCGCCTATTTCTGTGATGGCAATAGCATCTGGCATAAAGTAAGAGTACACGTTATCATAGTTTCTGAAGTAGCCGATAGAATCATCTTTATCTGAAGCATCTAGAGCATAGTCAGGATTGCTAAGGTCTTTAGTTCCTAGAGCGAATACGTTAGTTATAGTAGCGGTAGCTAAATCTACTACAGCTATGGCATTGTTTTCTTGACATACCACATAGGCCGTTTTAGAATCTCCACTTACTGCTACATATTCTGGCTCCATATCTTGTGCTTGTGTAGCATAGTTTATAAGGCTGTGTGCTGCTAGTCCAGACCAATCATCATTTGGTTTTACTATCCACTCACTATTTTCTGCAGTAGTACCTGCAGACGTAGTCCAATTGGTACTTCCTGTGTACAATCCTTTTCTTACTAAGGTTTGGTTTTGAGTAGCTGCAGACTGTCCTGCAACATCCCATCCATTAGAAGGTCTACCATTCCAGTCTCCGAGTAAATCTAGAATAGTGAATCCAGTAACCTCACCAGCATCTTTGTTTCCATCTGTATCTGCATCGATCCAAGAACCTCCTTTTACCAAAGCAAATCCGTCATCGCCATTGCTCAAGAAATTAAACGTATAATCTGCCTCAGCTAAAATCAGAGAATCTGCTCTAGCATCTGCTATGATATAAACATCCCCGTCAGCTATAGTAGCTCCTGTAGGAAAGTCATTCCAAAACTCATACTCACCTGCAACGGTAGGATCATTTCCAACATTAGGGAAAGCATAATCCTCTAGATTCACAGTAGAACCTGTACCGTTATATATCTCAAGGTACTTATTGAATGAGCTTCCTTCTGCATACTCAGATATAAATAAGTCTGTAGCACTTCCTTTAGACTGTCCAAATACTCTAACTCCTGCAGGTAGTGTAACTCCTGCAAAACTTGCATTAGTCACAGATGCACTGGCTATGCCGCCAGATATATCTATTACAGAAATAGAACCTTCTGGATCTATAGTATAATCGTCATTTGGTTCACCTTCATTGGCTACTATTACAAATTTACCGTCTGGAGAAAATGTCACCATATCTGGTAAAGCACCCACGGTTACTGTATTCAGTAAGGTATAGTCTTTATCATAAAAGAGTATGAAACCGTTGTCTGTTTTAGTAGTGGCAGGCATAGCTACTGCTAGTATCCCATTGTGCACTGCTACAGAATTAGGAGCAAATCCATAACTGGATAAATCTATGGTAGTAAGTTTTGTGATTATTCCATCTACAAGCGAGAAAACACTGACACCTATAGTTCCTGAGTTTGTGCTATATATTCTATTATTCACATCATCATAAGCAGATATTTCACCAAAGGTGCTAAGTTCACTTGAGAAGTGATTTAGTTTAAGCTTAGAATCATCATGGCGATATACATAGGTAGTCCCTTTCGTGAAATCACCTTCTGTATCTGCGATGAACTTGGAGAAAAACCCAGGAGTATTATCTACCCCAAGATAAACAGTTTTATTATCTGGCAGTACTACACCACCTTCAAACGCCTGACGACCCCAGTTATACTGCTTTCTAATAGCTTTTGCTTGGCGAGGATCTATCTCTGTCATATAGTTATAGTTCTCAAATTTTTTCATTTGAGCTCCATTAAAACCAGGGAAACCTGCTGGAGATAGTTGTCCATTTACAGTACCTTGACCTATAATAAAGTCACTTGTATCTCTATCAGCTATGTCTTCATTACTGTATCTAAACCACTCTTCTGCAGTCCAGATGCGTCCATCAGCTAAGGATACTATACCCCCACAGTTCATTCCTGTTTCTCCTGTTGTATTTACAAAATCTACATTGAAGTATGTTCCTTGACGTCCATCTTCTAAAGTCTGCTCTACGAGTATGAGTGTATCTGTTTGTGGATCTCTAGTTACTCTAAAAACGGTCATTCCACCGCCGTCTCCTAGGTTATCATCTGCTACCACTCGCTCGTGGTTTACAGAGATCCATCCTAGACTTTCTCCCGTCTCATCTGGAGTAAAACCGATAAAATCGTTCCAACTTTTGGATACTGCTTTTCCTGCAGGATTGCCATAAGTAGGCGTAGTTTCTACCTCATCAAAGCCACCTTTGAAAAGGATTTGGTACTTAAGGGGAGTACCCGCATTTGGGTACATTAGTGTGTCAGTAAGATGATCTACTTTTATCTGTGGATCAAATTGGATTTGAGCTTGCAATCCTAGGGAGCCCGCTACTAAGGATGAAAACAGTAATGCTTTTAGTTTCATGTTCTAAAGTGATTATTTGTTATTTTTATTTCTAGTGCAAAAAAGTCCTGATACCGTTACCTAAATCAAACACTAATCTTATGATTACCCTAAACTATCCTCACCAAATTGTTACAGTTGCATTATGTACATATAAAATCACAGTGCATAAAAAAGCCTTAATGTCAATGACACTAAGGCTTTAGTAGGGAATTAACACACTTTTTAGGGTGTTAACATTTACTTAATCTTATAGCTAAATCCTACTTTAAACGTACGCTGCGGGAGCAGCTGTGTAAAGATCTGGTCCTGTGCTTCGAAACCTCTGTACACCTGCAGATTGTCATCTCCCAATATATTATCTACTGAGAAGTTGAGCTGTGCTTTGTCCTCTGCTAAGAAGCTATAGCTCGTTTTGAAATTAAGACTATGAAATGATTCTGTGTATACATCTGGCAGACGACCTATACCTACTATGGCTAGCTTAGGTCCTTGTACGTTGTAGGATATATTGGCATTTATACCTTCTAGCTTATTATCATAGTTCAGACCAAAATTGATAATATACGGTGCTTGCCCTTGCATCTCTCTCGTCTCTCCTAGTTCTTGCCCTATTCTAAGCTCATTGGTCTTACCCAGTATCTCCTGCTCAGTCATTTGTACTTGCGAGACAATGTAGGACAGGTTAGTGGCTACAAAGAAATTATTCAATCCGATAATTTGGAGTGCCTTTTTCAACTCAAATTCTGCTCCGAATACATTCGCACTTACTGCGTTTCTAGGCGTAAAATTAGATGGTGTCTCTGGCTTATAGACTACTATTTCTATGGGATTAGTGAAGTTTTTATAAAAACCACTTACAGAGATAAGCTCACCTCGCTTCATAAATTTCTCAAAACGAAGATCAAGATTTGTCACCTCTGTCTGCTCCAAGTCTAGATTACCTATGAAGGTACGTCCAGAGATAGGGTCTAGTATCTGAGCGAGTGACTTCTCTTTGAATGAGGGACGAGCTACAGTGCGGGTACCTGCTACGCGTACATTGATATCTGAAGTAGCACGAAATACTAAGTTAACTGATGGCAATATATTGAGTTCATTGAGCACTTGCTCATTGATATACGATTCATTATTTGTATTCTCTCCAGTGTAGTACATATCTGCTTTTTCTACACGCACTCCATATACTGCTGTTAACCTACTGGTCACAGGATACTCATTCATAGCATACGCTGCGGCTACATTTAGCGTAGCATTGTATTCATTCGATTTGATGGGCTCCCCAAACAAGGTAAAACCTTCACCTGTGCTTGCGTCAAAAAGGTAGTCTTCCATGATCTGATTTGGGTCTCCATTCAGACTAAAACTGCCTACAGGTAAGAAATTGTATTGGAATACTCCAAAATCTCTACTTTTCACATTATTAGCTAGTCCAAATTTCAGTTTAGTCTCACGCTTTCTGCTGAGAGGAAGTATTCGTTCTGCATCTACTTTAGCATTTAGATTCAGTTCGGTAAGGCTTCTGTAAAGTCTAGTTACTTCTGATCCTGCTCCTACATTAAATCTATAATCTCCATTCTCATCAAAAGAGATGGCCGTAATACGCATATCTGGCTCATTGTTACTCGAGATACTCGGAGATACCTTAGTAGTGAATGACCATCCTGAATCATTTTTGAGCGTATGCTCGATCATCAGACTACTCAATGTACGCTGATTATAATACAGCACATCTTTATCTAGCATAGCTCCAGCATCACCAAAAGGGCTCGCTACATTCTCATAAATCAATTGAGAAGACTTTTTCACCCCGTTTTGAGTATGGAATAAAGTAGTACTTAAGCTATGTCTTCCCCGTTTGTAGGATCCATTAGCAAGTGCACTCCATAGTACTTCATTCTCTCCTACACTCCCATTATTCTTCTCTGCTAAGATAAATTCATTCTCAGATTTATCTGCACTCTTAATGTAGGACTGATAGATAGCTTTATCAAAATACTTGAAATTATTACTGTATCCAGCGGCTAGGTTATATCCATAGGTTCTCTTCTTTTTATTAATTTGATCACCGTAGTTGATTGTGAAAGACGTATTCATCAGATTAGTAGCATTAGTAGCAGCCACATTTTTGCCAAATGCGTTGGCATTGTCCTGAGCTTTCTGTGCACCACCATTACTCTGAGTATACTGAGAGAACGGTATAGCTTTAGCTTCTCCAAAAGGAACTTTTCTAGAACTTCTACCAAAAGCAAATGCCTCTGCTAAACCACCATCATGGGTAAGATAATCATCAGTAAGGTTCATACCTGGAGTGTATCCTATAGATGCCGATACCCCAAAGACTTCTTTAGCTTGAAAATCAGAAGTCTGCACATCTACCCATCCACCGGTAAAATCACCTGCTAAATCTGGAGTAAAACTCTTAAGCACGACTATATTATCTATTAGATTGGTAGGGAAAATATCCATCTGCACTGTATTCCTATCTGGATCTAGACCAGGCAATTCCATCCCATTGAGCACTGTCTTGGTGTACCTATCTCCTAATCCACGTACGAATACATACTTGCCTCCATCTATACTTACTCCTGTCACTCGGCTAGCAGCTGCAGCTGCGTCACCATCTCCTACTTTGGCCATAGCCTGCTTACTCGTACCATCCATTATTTTGACAGATTTCCTCTGTGCGGTGATCAGTGCAGATTCTGAGGTAGTTGATTTTTTTACACGTATAGTTACTCCGCCTTTCACAGCTTCTTGTGCTGCGTTAGATAACTTAATGAGTCCCAGATCAGTGTTTCCTCCGTCTGTGACTACTACTGCGGGGATAGTCATAGTAGTATATCCCATGAGTTTAATATCTATAGTGTGGGTCCCTACTTGTAAATCTGCAGCAAATTTTCCTTCGAAATCTGAGTAACCTCCTCCTGGAGAGGTCACAGTAGTAATAGTAGCACTGGTAAGTACTTCTCCTGTACTCTCATCTACCAGTTTACCTGATACAGTACCTCGCTGTGCCAAAGCACTAACACAGAGAAGCATGGAAGCTAGAGATAATATGATTGATCTTACGATTGACATGTTGATTTAGTTTATTGAGTGGTGTTGGTTTTTGTAATGTATAAAAACAAGGAAACAGCGATGGGAAATTCCCATCGCTGTCTCACTTGACTCTTGTTTGTATTTATTGATATCAATAGTCCAATTAAAAATCAGAAAGAAGACCCTTAGCATCTGCTAATGACCATCCTGTAAACTCTGACTTATCCGCACCACCATTTTTAGCAGTAACTAATGCATTACCGTTTGCAGCAAACTTGATATCTGCAGCATCAGCATCTCCAGCTGGAGCTTTGTCTGCAAATACATCCGTCACTAAAGCCCAAGTAGTAGTACCTCCGTCTGGAGCACCTTCTGAATCTAGCGTCCAAGCTGTAGAGTTGAATTTAAGATTAGTAAGTGTAAGTGCACCTGAAGTGTAATTAGCAGAAGTATTATCATCGTCTAATTCTACATCAGCAGCAGCGTTAAAACCAAAGAAATACAAATTAGCTACAGTACCTTGAGCATTGCTTCTAAAGTCTGCAAATTCACTTTGAACAGAATTTCCTTTCAACGAACCGTTTTGTAATGTAAATTGACCATCTGGATTCTCAGAACCCTCTGGACCGTCTATCTCTAGGCCGTGATCAGAGTCGGCACCTGCTATGTAGATGAAGTTATTGATAGTTCCACTGTACGCTTGGTCTATATCAAAAGCATCATCTCCTTGGTACATCACTATTGCGTGATCTATGTTCACTGTACCACCGAAACACTCTATACCGTCATCTACGTTACCTACTACTTCTATGTGATTGATAGTAGTTCCGTTACCTACACCACCTAGTGTAAGACCGTTGATCTCATTTCCTTCACCTATTAAAGTACCTCCGAAACGAATAGATACATACGTCAATACTCCAGAATTATCTGCAGCATCTGTACCACCATAGTTTCCTTCCATCACGTCAGCAGGTATACCTTCTATCTGCTCAGTAGCACCAGTCTTTGGTGATGTAGGAGCAGCTCCTAATATGATAACTCCACCCCAGAAACCTTTTGTAGAAGCCTCATCTAAATTAGTACCTACCTTGTCACCTAGAGCGATTTCGTCTGCTACAGAAGTG
Source organism: uncultured bacterium (assembly GCA_963933305.1). Classification (GTDB taxonomy): domain Bacteria; phylum Bacteroidota; class Bacteroidia; order NS11-12g; family UBA9320; genus UBA9320. The sequence continues at coordinate 5,878 of CAWVTM010000029.1, read as the reverse complement.
AAAATAATAGGTGCAGTAGCTGTACCTGCAGCATTTATTTTAGCTCCTCTTGCTATTACTAGTACTGAAGCATTTGCTCCTGTACCTACTTCTCCTTTTACGATAGTACCGGGCTGTATAGTTAGCGTAACACCAGCCTGTACGATAACTCTATCCTTTAGTATATGTATACCGTTTGCATCCCATGTTTCATCTGCTGTGATAAAACCAGAGTGAGAATAATTATCGTCTTCTACAATTACAGGTGGTTCATCATCGGTACCACAACTTACAAAAGTTACTGCTGCCATTGCTAGCATCATTAAGAATAAGAATTTTGAAATGTTTTTCATTTTTGAAATAAGTTAAATTAATTTGTTTTGCTTTGTTTTTTATTAGTGCAAGTGTGCAGGTGTTATATTATCTCTATGTTACCCCTATTTTATTATTGAACTAAGTGACTAAGCAATGAATTCAGGAAAAGAAGACTTGAGAATTTAGATCTGATTAACGCAATACTCTAGACCGAATAACTTGAAACACTAGATATAAGACTCAAATAAAAAACGACTGATCAACTCAATTTAATATACTGCAAGACTCGTGACGCAAGGTTCAACAAGTCTCCAAATCACCGTGTCAAACTTTCCCACAACTTCACACACTCTACAGCCTCTTTTACATCATGTACCCGGAGTATGCTGCTTCCACCTTGCAAGGCAAAAGCGTGTAAAAATGTAGTCCCGTTTAATGCTTCTGATGCTTGAATATCCAGCACTCTAAATATCATACTCTTGCGAGAAACACCTGTAAGTATGGGTACCCCTATATCTCTAAACTCAGCTAATCTCTTAAGCAATTCATAGTTGTGCTCGATGGTCTTACCAAAACCGTAACCCAAATCTATTACTACATCTTTTATTCCAGCATCTCTGCATTGCTTTACCTTTAGTTCTAGATAATGATACACTTCCTTCACTACATCACCATATTCAGGATTATGCTGCATTGTTTGGGGCAGACCTTTTTTATGCATCGCTATGTATGGGACTCCCAGCTCTGCCACAGTAGAGATCATCTTATCATCATCATCTCCTGCACTTATATCATTGACGATATGAGCTCCTGCTGCTATAGCTTCTGCAGCTACTGTGCTTCTGAAGGTGTCTACAGAGAGTATAACATTCATTTCAGAAATCAACTTTTCTACCACCGGTATTACTCTATCTAACTCTTCCTGAGTACTTACCTCATCCGCTCCAGGTCGTGAACTATACCCTCCTATATCCAGTATATCTGCACCTTCACTTTGCATTTTTTTTGCTTGAAGAAGTGCCGCTTCTAGGCTATTATACTTTCCTCCATCAGAAAATGAGTCTGGAGTCACATTGAGTATGCCCATGACCTGAGGTGTCTCTAGAGAAAACACTGTGTCTTTTATGTGGATGCTTTGCGTCATAAGATATGCAGGTATATTTACTTTTGCAGCAAATTAAATTCATTTTGAATACAGATACTCCAATTCTCTTTGACCAAGCCTTAAATCAGTGTCGTGACATCTTCGAAAAGAAGACCCATGACTATGGCACAGCCTGGCGTATACTTCGCCCTATATCCATCACAGACCAGATATTCATAAAAGCTCAGCGTATTCGCAGCATAGAAGAGAAGCAGGAAAATAAAGTCGGAGAAAGTATAGAAAATGAATTTATAGGCATAGTAAACTACTGTGTGATAGCACTGATTCAGATGGAACTAGATATCAGTGAAGATATGGAAATTAATCCTGACCTAGTTTTGAAATACTATGATACTAAAGCAGAGATGTGTAAGCAACTCATGGTCACCAAAAATCACGATTATGGCGAGGCTTGGCGAGACATGAGAGTAAGTACTTACACAGACCTCATCCTAATGAAGATACTAAGAACCAAGCAAATAGAGGACAAAGGAGGGAAAACCTTAATCTCTGAAGGGATAGATGCTAACTTTAGTGATATGCTTAACTATGCTATCTTTGCTTTGATTAGAATCAATGACTTTTATAAAAAATAAATGAAATACTTAGCGAACATATTCCGTGTATTTGTCGGCTTACTTTTCATATTTTCAGGACTAATTAAGTCCAATGACCCCACAGGGTTTAGCTATAAGCTAGACGAGTATTTTTCCGTATTTTCAGCAGAGTTAGAAGCAGAGCAAGACAGTATATATACTACTCTGACAACACTAGACGGTAGCTTTACTCAGACTATAGTAATTAATCCAACCACTACTTCTTATGATATACTAGCAGCTACCTCGCCTTGGAAAGCGGTCTCCATAGGGACCGAGACTAAGGACAGTGTCTACTTTGCTGACGCATCCATCTACCTGAATAATGTAGAATTACTAAATGTACCTGTAAACGCAGAAGATAGTAATGTGGTATTACTGACGGCAAAAATAGCGTACGGTGCCGCAGGAAAAGAACTCGGTAATGAAACTGTCACCTTTAAGTCTTTCCAATCTAACTTAAAAAACATCACTATAGACGCTGCTGAATATGTACAGCCTAACTCTTGGCTAGTCGACTTCTTTCAAGGATTAAGACCGTACGCATTGGCATTAGCAATATTCTTATGCGTAGTAGAGATAGTATTGGGAATAGCCCTACTCATAGGGTGGTCACCTAAGCTCATAGTGACGCTCCTCATAGTACTTGTCTTATTCTTTACTTTTCTGACGTGGTACAGTGCTTACTATAATAAAGTGACCGATTGCGGCTGTTTTGGTGATGCTATAAAACTCACTCCTTGGGAGAGTTTCTATAAAGATATTATTCTTTGTATTTCAATCTTTTTTATAACACTAGGTATAACCTATATAAAACCAGTATTTAGTAAGCCTTTTGCAGTAAAGCTGCTTACCGTTTTCACTCTATTTTCTACAGGTTTTGCGATGTACTGCTGGCACTATTTACCTGTCAAAAATTTCCTAAAATTTAAAAAAGGAAACGATATAGAAGCTCTAGCCATAGTGCCTGAAGATGCTCCCACTGACGTATATGAGAATATATTCATTTATGCAAAGGATGGTACAGAAGAAGAGTTTACACTTGCTCAGATTACTGAATTAGACTTGAAAGGAAAAGGATATGAGTTTGTAGACCGCAAAGACAAGCTTATAAGTAAGGGATATGAGCCGGAGATACACGACTTCAAGATAATGGATGAATCACGCAATAATGATTACGCCGAAGACTTCTTTGCCAATGACTCTGCACATAAAATACTCATAGTGATGAATGAGCTACAACATGCGAATCTAGAAACCATGGAAGATCTGAGGACTCTGATAAAAACCTGTAAGAAACAAGGTATAGAAATATACCCTCTCACCGCTAGCAATGCCGAAACCACTGAAGCTTTCAGACATGAGCACCAACTAGACATTCCTTTTTACTATGGAGACAAGACCAATCTAAAGTCTATCATACGCAGTAACCCTGGCCTAGTACTTTTTAACGGAAATGTGGTAAAAGAAAACTGGCCGAGTACGCGGTTACCCTCTGAAGAGCGTTTTCTGAAAAAAGTGGCAAAGTGATCGCATTTTTACTCAAAAGAATAGGTAGTGGTATACTGATACTCTTCAGTGTAGTTACTGTCGTTTTCTTTTTGTTTAGCTTTTCATTTCCTAATCCAGAAAGTATGGCAGTAGGTCAGCGAACAGACGCAGCCACACAAGAGGCCATCAAAAAAGAATTTGGCCTAGACAAACCGTTATTTACGCAGTACTTACTTTTTTTGAATGACATCTCTCCGATCTCTTTTCATGATAACCACGAAGAATCCGAGCTGAAGGAGAAATACGGAAAAAGTCTTTCCCTAACAATGGGTAGCATCACTGCACTACTTAAATTCCCATTTCTTAGACGAAGTTTTCAAAACCGTAAAAAAACAACTACACTGATAGTACAATCATTTAAAGGAACATTAGTGCTAGCCGTCGTCGCTATTCTATTTGCAGCTTTCTTTGGTATTACGCTGGGTATCCTCTCAGGAATTAAAGCCAATTCGTTTGCAGATCAAGGTATCGTATTCATAAGCACACTTGGAATATCTGTTCCCTCCTTTTTTTCTGCTATTATTCTCGCTTGGTTTTTTGGTTTTGTCCTGCATGATGTCACTGGCCTCAATATGACAGGTAGCTGGATAGATATAGATCCGTATAAAGGAGAATATTACGAATGGAAAAATCTAATACTACCTGCTATAGCTCTAGGAGTAAGACCGCTGTCTATATTTACACTACTCACTAGGAGCTCCATGTTAGAAACATTAAATAAGGACTTCATAAAAACAGCAAAGTCAAAGGGTCTTACGAGCAGACAGATACTGATTAATCATGCTCTTCCAAATGCTCTAAACCCTGTTATCACTGCAGTATCTGGATGGTTTGCATCCCTGCTGGCAGGTGCTTTTTTTATAGAATATATATTTAACTGGCGTGGGCTTGGCAAACTTACCATAGAAGCTCTAGAGATGAATGATCTACCTGTAGTGATGGGAGCTATCCTATTTATTGCTCTTCTCTTTGTCATCATTAATATACTCGTAGATATCTTCTATGTGAAACTAGATCCTCGTATAAAACTAAGCTAATGCACCTATTTATTAACGGTTTTATGGGGGTAGGCAAGACCACAATTGGTAGCGAACTGAGTAGTATACTAGACCTATCATTCATAGATTTAGATGAATATATAACGGAGCAAGAAGGCAAATCTATTTCGGATATATTCCAGCAAGACGGTGAGATGGCATTTAGATTGATAGAACAAAAATCTCTTCTAAGTTTAATCGCACTAAAAGATCCCCATATAATAGCTCTAGGAGGAGGAACTATGTCTTCCTTAAAAAATGATACTATTCTGTTAAAAAGTGGGGTCTGTATCTACTTGTACAAGCCTTGGGAAGAAATAGCTCTTTATATCAAAACATTGCCGGACAGACCGCTGGCCAATGGATTATCGCTAGTTGAATTAGAAATCATATTCCACCAAAGAGAGCACTTTTACGAGCTGTGTCAGCTTAAAATGCCTATAGACACTACGTTTACCACCAAAAAACTGGCTAACTATTTGAAATTATCAACAAATAGGTAACAGTTCTTGTATTCACAGGGTTCTTCACGTTAAACTTGACATACTATTAACAAAATAAAATTTTAAAGTATGAACAAATCAGATTTAATATCAGCTATGGCTGAGAAAGCTGGCATCACTAAAGCACAAGCAGGTGAGGCCCTAGATGCATTTATGGATTCAACTACTTCTGCTCTTAAGAAAGGTGAAAAACTAATCCTTGTAGGATTTGGTACTTTCTCTATAAGTCAAAGAGCTGCTAGAACTGGTAGAAACCCAAGAACTGGAGATGAAATCCAAATCGCTGCTAAGAACGTTGTAAAGTTCAAAGCTGGATCAGGACTTTCTGATAAAGTAAATTAGTATGTACTCGCCTGTAGGCGAGTGAATACAAAATAAATTAAAACCTCCTCAGGAAACTGGGGAGGTTTTTTGTTTTTGTGATTTCAATACTTTTTTCTGCTAACGAAGGAGAGCACGCCATCTTATAAACGGAGAAAACAGATAGATTATAATTGGTGTATGATCATTCACATAAGCAATTAGAGCCACTGATTAGGTATAGATACACCTTGTAGGGTCAGGCCAATTTTCCATTGTAGAGTAAGGCTTCTGAAGCACGACCCTACAACAAAAAAACCCATATCTTTGCACCATCAAAAAATCATTCTTAAAATACGTCGCTCAGACCTCTCCTACTCCGCCTATGTACGAGTTTGTAAGAGGTAAAGGAATCTATCTATATGACAAAAAAGACAAGCCTTACCTAGACTT
>CAWVTM010000028.1:0-16991 GCA_963933305.1 uncultured bacterium | reverse complement strand
CAGACGAGCGTTGTGGTATTAAATCTACGGCTAAGTTTTGGATGTTCTTGAAGGAAATCTTGGCAAATGTGCCGAAAAGTTAATTTACAGGTGCTGTGGTAGATAATATCTCCATAACTTTTTCTTCAAACTCTAAGAGCATTGGGTAGTCTTGATCAGTGAAGTTGTATTCATTGTATTCTATCAGTAGCTGAATATTTATAACGGGTCCCATTAGTATAGCTGTGCAGCTTATTTTACCTGCTTTATTTTCGTAGTCCAGTTTATACTTTTCAATATTTTCAGGCAGTAGAGGTTGTGTATTATGAAAAAGCATAACTACTTTTTCCTTCTTTTTGAAGTCTCCATAGTAGTTCAGTACCCTTTCGTTACCACTGCTTGTTGGTATTAGATTATCAGGCAAGAAATCTAGAAGTAATTTTGGATTTTCTTCAGAGAGTATATTTTTATAGCTATACGTTAATGAGAATTCATCATATTCGTTATCTGTTGCAATCAACTGTAGTTCGTCTAGAGTTATCCAGTCCAGCTGTGTTAGGGTCTTACTTAATTTAACTTTCTTGTCTTTTGTTATGAAGTACTTCATCTCTGGACGTAGATCAGTACTGACACTTTTTCTCATCTTCATGGTACCCTTTACTGTGAGCTTTTTATCACTACCTTTTTTGATTATTACTTGTGTCAGTCTATTATTAGCATTTATACTGTTTTGAGGCAGGTTTATTATCTCTACATTCTTTACTTTCCCGTACATCGGAAATAATGCTGCATCCACACCAAGTAACTCTATGGGTATTTCATTAGCCCCATAGTATTCAGTACCCTCCGGTTCAAAATAGACATCATAACTACCATCAATAGGCACAGCTATGAAGTGTTGGTCTAAAAATATAAAGCTTTCAAATACAGCTAAGCCGTCATGCTTATTCCTAGAAACTCCTAACTGAAATGGGATTTCTAGTCTTTTCAAGGCTGCTATGTACATCCTTATGACACTCTCCTTGTTAATTTTATGTTTTTTAATGTAATACCCAGGACTCATATAAGAGTCGTCATACATTTCACTAAGAATTAAGTGCTGTCTAGTGAAGGACACAAAGTCTTTAAAGACTTCATAGGAATCCGCACCAAAATTGGCTTCTTTTAAACTATCAACGAGATTATAAAGAAGGTTCCAATCACTCTTCATTGTCTTTACAGGATCTAATCGAGTACTTATTTTTTCTATGAGATTCTCCCACCCCAGCGTTCTGACATCCTCAACAAAGGAAATCTCACTCGTATTACTTAGTAAAAAAGAAAGTGATGGTAGCTGAAGTAAGGGAATGGCATTTTTATAGTTATCGGATAAGTAAATCGGGCCATAGTCTAGCGTATGAAAAGTATAGTGGGTATAGTTTTCTATCTGATCCTCCTTTGTATTAGTAGCAATAGTGGTAAAACGGTATGGAGCTTTTTTTTCATTGGCTAATTCTATTTTACCTCGCCATATAGGGAATATTTCATTTGGCATGATAGACCTTCCTATTCTCACAGGCCTTGGTCTAGTTTTGATATATACCTCTATTATGTCTCCTATTTCTATTCTTGGTTTGTAATAAAATAAACGAGCAGTCCTATCATAATAGTTAATTATGGAAAAGCGTTGATCTTTTTGGTCTACATCGTTATTTATCTCAACAGTTTCAAATTTTAAATCATCGTACTCTATGTCAAAATTGGAGTGAGTAATCCGCATACCACCGGATACGAAGTAGTCAGACATGTCTAGGAGTATTTTATCGTTTTCATATCGAGCTACTCCTTCATTAGTATTTATTTGAATAGCTTTATAGATTTCGGTATACATCCCTTCGCTAGATGAGAGCATATCTTTATAGTAGTTATATAAAATAGTGACAGGATAGCTAGAATAGGCTGAGTCTAGCACAATGGTATCTAGCTTTACAATATCTATTTCATTCCAAATAGCCTTACTAGGACTGCTTTGTCCAAAGGAATTTAATAGGGTAAAAGTAATAATAAGAGTAAAATAATATTTCATAGTAATAACAGTGGGTAGCGAAAATAAATATTTTTGTAACAATGGAACTATTCACCTTAGAAAATTTTACTACACTTTTAATGCTTGTAGTTCTTCAAGCAGTATTGGGTTTTGACAACCTGCTCTACATCTCGCTAGAGAGTAAGCGTGCTCCTGTAAAGAAACAGAGTTACGTACGGAAGCTGGGTATTGGTATTGCCGTATTCTTACGAATTGCATTGCTTTTTGGATTGGTAAACCTGATACAGTATGTAGATATTGAGTTATTTGGTTTTGATTTAGGAGATGTAGCCCAAGGTCATTTCAACCTGCACAGTATCATAGTGCTAGTAGGTGGTATATTCATACTATACACAGCAGTCAAAGAAATATTTCATATGATGTCTCCAATAGAGGATGATATAAATGATCAAGAGAAAGGTACGAAGTCTGTAGGTTCTGTAATAGCGTGGATTGTCCTAATGAATCTAGTGTTCTCTTTTGATTCTATCTTAAGTGCTATGGCACTTACAGATGTATTTGTGGTAATGGCAACGGCTATCATAATCGGCGGGATATTGATGATTTGGCTAGCAGACAAAGTGGCTTATTTCCTGCAGAAGAATAGATTATATGAAGTTTTGGGTTTGTTCATACTATTCATAGTGGGTATTATGCTCATATCGGAGGGTGGCGAGCTTGCTCATATTCACCTTTTTGGTAACCCTATAGAAAAAATGAGTAAAACCACATTTTACTTTGTCATTGGTGTACTTATTGTGATAGACATAGTGCAAGGACGTTATCAGAAAAAACTTCTTACTCAACAAGAGAAATTACAAGCCATAGCCAATGAACAAAATAAATAGAATCGCCCTAGTCCTTCTTCCCCTTCTAATGATAGGATGCAAGAGTTTAGAAACCTCCAGTGGTGAAAAAGTAGCTCCTTTTAAAGGGACTATAGTGTATGATGTGGAGGTCATCAATAATACAGACGAATTACAGACCAAGACTAAAAAAGCACTGTATGGCACTGAGATGCACTTTACTGTTTTCAAAAACGGTGATCTACAACGCGAGTATAACTCGACCTCTAAAGAAGGGTATGATATAAAATATATAGATGTTACTGAACAGACCGTACTCGAAAAGTATAATAATTCAGATTCACTTTTTGTGCATCAAGCGGTTGCCCAAAATCAAAATAAACTCTATGATCTCCGTACTACAGATGAGAAGGTCTCTATACTTAGTTATGAGTTAAAAGATCTATCTATAGGTGCAGAAGACATTGCCAGTAGGTATAAGGCAAAAACATATCTGACCATAAAGTATTGGTACAGCGAGCTACTGAAAGTAGACAAAGCTCTGTATGCAAATGTGAACGATGATCTCTGGAGTTATTTTATGAATAAAAGTAACGGGTCACTATTCCTCAAGATGGAGGTAGATTATTTTACACACAAGGTCATATATACAGCTAAAGAAATACGTCCAGGTAAGTACGATAAATCGAATGAAGAGTTATTAGATACAGCTACTAGAGTAGAGAATTAGATTAGCGTAAGTTTCTCATATTTCTCACCTTCACTAATAGTGCAGCCACTTTGAAGCATTTCGAAAAGTTCTAGTTCTCTCGTTTTGTTATACTCTTTTGAGGTGGAAAACTGTTCTGCAGCGGCTTCTGTCTTATCTACCTTAATGAGGTATATTTTATCAGTATCGCACTTAAAATAGTAAGCACTGTCCTCCTCCACTTTATTTAGATACTTAGTACTGCGTAAAATACTCTCCCAAACGACTTCACTAAATTGATTAATGATTTCATCAGCATTTAGTGGTTCATTTTCTTTTATAGCTACCCAGTCGTCTGCTATGATGCCGTTCATCACTAAAAAGTTGACAAATTCTTCTTCTAGTTTTTCAAGCTCATCTGTAGGTATACGTGTGTATTTCATTAGGGTACAAATTTATCAGTATTGATAGAATGAAAGTATGCTAATCCTCAGAAGATCTATTTTATGAGACAGGATACCGCACCAAATTGCAATAAACTCGTGTGTATCCGTGGTTTTCATAAAGGGAATAATACCTTTGAAGTAATGAAAATAGGAAAAAACGCCGTAGTTGGCGTAAATTACGTATTAGATGTGGATGGTAAGCAGTTAGATGCTAGTGGTGATAGTCCACTTACATACATTCACGGTCACGGTATGATGATACCCGGTTTTGAGAAACAACTAGAAGGTTTAGCAGAAGGTGAGAAATATGATTTCTTAGTGCCTGCGGCAGAAGGTTACGGTGAGTTTAAAGAAGAAGCGATTGTGGATTTAGATAAATCTATTTTTTTAGTAGACGGCAGTATGAGTACTGATGTGTTCGAAGGAGCTCAGTTACAACTTACTAATCAAGATGGTCAACCTATGACAGGTGTAGTTAATACAGTATCTGAAGATAAAGTAACTATGGATTTTAACCACCAATTGGCTGGTAAAGATTTACATTTCATAGGAAGTATAGCTGAATTACGTGAGGCTACTGAAGAAGAAATAACTCACGGACATGTTCACGGTCCAGAAGGTCACCAAGAACAAGAATAAATAAAAAGTATTAATTAATATTAAAAACCAAGTGCTTATGCACTTGGTTTTTTTATGCCCTTTCAAAAAATATTATTCTATTTTAGCAAAAACTTGTACGGCTGTTAGTGACTTGTCATTGGGATTAAAATAAGATGCTATCGCTCCTAGCTGGTATTTGTCTTTTAATATATTTTCACGATGTGCATCACTTTGTATCCACGCATTCAGCATGTAAGTAGCTGCCTCCTCATAGGTATTAGCCTCATTGAGTGAAGTTTCCCCCTTTTCGTCATAATTGTATGTAGGTGTCAGCACAAAAGTGCGTGCTATATTTTCACCTATGGCATACTTTTTTACATTCATATAGTGTAGCAACCTTTCTTGCACTGTTCGCTTACCAGTAGTTGGTTGGTCATGGGTTAGTTCTCCATTGGTTTTCAGAAAATCATTGTGATCTTTAGCCACTTTATAGATAGTAGAATTATTTATCAGAGCTTTACGGCCGTTAGTGACTCTATATTCATTCACCTTCGTAAAAATTAATTGCTCAAAAAGTGTATGATTGAACTTATCCGGATCTATGTTATCACTTTTACTTTGAGCTTCTATGGAGGATATACTGAATAATAAACCGACTAAAAAAAGAATATATTTTTTCATATTTATGATACTGCAATTTGTGTTCCTGTTTTCTATACTACTCTTTAGCGAAATGTATGTTCTGCTTAAGTTTTATAAGTCCTGCTCTCTTCACTGCAGATTTTTTAAATACTCGTTTAAATACGTCTTCGGTGAGTTCCTGCCAATCTGACTGAGCAACTTCATTAAAGTGTGGTGTAGGAGATAGTTCTGGTGTGTCATTCTGATTAGAAAATTTATTCCACGGGCACACATCTTGGCATATATCACAACCAAAGACCCATCCGTCCATTTGCCCTTTGAAGGATGCAGGTATTTCTTCTCTTAGCTCGATAGTAAGGTAAGATATACACTTTGTGCTATCTATTAGTTTATCCGCGACTATAGCATCCGTAGGGCAAGCATCTATGCAAGCGGTACAAGTGCCACAATGGTCTGTAGTAGATCCATCAGCTAGCAACTCTATATCCAATATGAGCTCTGCAATAAAGTAAAAACTCCCTTTAGATTTAGTGATAAGCATACTGTTTTTGCCTATCCAGCCTAGACCGCTTTTAGCTGCCCATGCTCTGTCTAGTACTGGTGCAGAATCTATGAATACTCTGCCGTCTACTTCTCCTATATCTTCTTCTATCTTTTGTACAAAAGTCTTTAGTTTACGCTTGATAACGTGATGATAGTCTTCTCCGTACGCATATTTTGATATTTTCAGAGCTTGCTCATCATGGTTTTCTTCAGGATAGTAATTAAAGAGTAGAGAGATCACTGATTTTGCTCCGGGCACTAACTGGGTCGGGTCCACTCGTTTATCAAAATGACCTTCCATCCATTTCATCTTTCCGTGATAGCCTTTATTTAGCCAGCTTTCTAATCTGACTGCATCTTCTTCCAGCTTACCTGCTTTACTGATTCCACAAAAATCAAATCCTAATTTTTCAGCAATTCCTTTTATAGCAAGCGTATGACGTTGGCGAAGATCCATCGCTTAAAATAAGCCGGGGTTATTTGATTTTATATTTACCCTGCCGAGGTGTTTATATGCTAACTCGGTAGCTTCTCTGCCTCGAGCAGTACGTTGAAGAAAACCTTCTTTGATAAGAAATGGCTCATATACTTCCTCTATAGTTCCTGCTTCCTCACTTACAGCTGTGGCTATGGTATTAAGACCTACGGGACCGCCTTTGAACTTATCTATTATGGCACAAAGTATTCTATTATCCATATCATCTAGTCCTCTAGCATCTACATTAAGTGCGGCTAGAGCTATTTTAGCTATTTCTATGGATATAGTTCCATCCCCTTTTATCTGAGCAAAATCTCTTGTTCTTCTAAGAAGAGCATTAGCTATACGTGGAGTACCTCGGCTACGTCCGGCTATTTCTATAGCTGCTTTATGATCTATGGCCATATTTAGTATACCACTGCTCCGCTCTACTATACTGGCTAATAGAGGAGTATCATAATACTCTAATCTACTAGTGATACCAAATCTAGCTCGGAGTGGAGACGTAAGTAAACCGCTACGCGTAGTAGCTCCTATAAGTGTAAAAGGACTGATACCTATCTGTACACTGCGGGCATTCGGTCCAGAATCTAGTACTATATCTATCTTATAATCTTCCATAGCAGAGTATAGATACTCTTCTATGACTGGACTAAGACGGTGTATCTCATCTATGAAGAGCACATCTCCTTCGTCCAGATTAGTAAGCAGCCCTGCTAGATCCCCTGGTTTTTCTAATACAGGTCCACTCGTGATGCGTATATTACTATTCAGTTCTTGGGCTATGATATTAGCCAAGGTAGTCTTTCCTAGCCCTGGAGGCCCGTGCAGCAAAACGTGGTCAAGAGCTTCTTCTCTTTGATTAGCAGCCTGAACAAATATTTTGAGATTATCTAAAATTTTGTCTTGCCCAGCAAAATCATCAAAAGAGATAGGCCTAAGCACCTTTTCTATGTCTCTTTCCTGATCTGAAAACCCTTCAGATGTGCTGTCTAAAATATCATTGCTCACCAAGCGAAAGTAAAGATAGATTTTTAAACGTGGGCAACGTTTTTTATAAACATTTCATCTAACAAAGTAGATTACTAATTAAGATGAAGTTTTATTTGAATTCAAACATGAGAAATACATTTTTTATAGCCACGATACTTATCTTTAGCTGCCTCCTAAGTAACGCCCAAGTGACTATGGATGAGATAGTTTTCGAAAAAACTGATTTTAACTTTGGTGTAATTGGAGCTGAAGATGGAATTAAGACAGTAGTCTACACATTTACCAATACAAGTGCCAATCCATTTATAATTGAAGGATTAGAAGCTGCTTGTGGATGTACAAATCTACGGAGTGATAAAGAGATCTATCCCGCTGGTGATATAGGTACAATCACGGTAGATTTTAACCCTATAAATATCAGTGGTAATATCACCAAATGGGTATATATCCGAGGCAATTATTTTGATGGTTTTCAGAAAGATTTGAGTTTTAAAGCAGAGATAGTTTCCTTGGCAGATAATTCACCAGACCGCTATTATAAAGGCGAGTTTGGGTACTTAATGATGGATGTAAATAATTTTGCTTGGGGGCAAAAAATCAAAGATCAAGTCCTAATTGATACGGTTAAGTTTTTCAATGATGGATATAGTGATATTGTAATTTCAAGTGCAAAATCTTCTGTTCCTTTCGTATCTGTAGAAAATCTGCCTATTACTTTGGCGGTAGATTCTTGGTCTTATATAGTTGTTAAAGCAAACTTATATGACTTAGACACACTAGGAGGTTATAGAGGCAATATACTGCTCCAAACAAATGATAGATTTTTTCCTAAGAAAGAATTTCCTGTATATATTGACCTGATGCAAAATTTCAGTGGATTAAAAAAACGACATATAAAAAAGGCTGCACGTTTGACTCTTAGCACTAATCAGTTGCTCTTGGGTGAAATACGTGCTGGTAGTATACGGACTAAAAGTATCATCCTAAAAAATACAGGTAAAAGTGATTTGACTATCCGAAAAATCGATTCTGACTGCTCGTGTACAGTAGTGTCCCCAAATAAGCAAGTATTGGTGCCGGGAGAAGAAATTACGCTAGAAGTAACCTTTGATGCTGTGAATAAAAGTGGACCGCAGGGTAAAGTAGTCACAGTAATCACCAATGACCCTGTGAACCCAAGACAAACATTTGTCGTGAAATCTTTGGTAAAGTAATCGATGTTCAACTAGTAAAAAAATCAGTACCTCAACATGAAAAAGACTCAAGTAGTTTACACGTTATTCATTTGTTTTCTTGCCTCTTTTTTAGGGGCTTATGTCTACAAGACATTGTTCACTACTTCTGCTACTATCGCAGTAGAAACTGATCAACAATATAGTGTGAATAGAGTACATAATAATGGCAATCTAGACCTAGAGATGGGTTTCATAGAGGCTTCTAAAATAAGTACTCCCAGTGTAGTTTTTATCAAAACAGAGTCTCAGCAATATCAGAGAAGCTCTTCCTTTTGGGGCTTCGATTTTGATCCTTTTGGTAGAATAGGAAAAGTAGCAAGCACGGGATCCGGAGTGATAGTAGCGGAAGATGGATATATTATAACGAATCATCACGTGGTGAAAAGTGCAGATAAAATAGAGGTAGTATTAAGTAATAATAGACGCACCTATATAGCAAAACTAGTAGGTGCAGATCCCAGTAGCGATCTGGCACTTCTTAAGGTAGAAGCGAAAAGCCTCACTCCTATCAAGTTTAGAAATTCAGATGATGTAGAGATAGGTCAATGGGTATTAGCAGTAGGAAATCCGTTCAACTTGACCAGTACTGTGACTGCAGGAATAGTCTCTGCGAAAGGTAGAAATATAAATATCGTTAATAATCAGTTTCCGATAGAATCATTCATACAGACAGATGCAGCCATTAACCCTGGAAATAGTGGCGGAGCATTAGTAGACCTTAGTGGTTATCTGGTGGGTGTAAATACGGCTATAGCTAGTAAAACCGGTAGTTATGTGGGTTACGGATTTGCTATACCGAGCAATATAGTATCTAAGACTATAGCAGATCTAAAGGAATATGGCGAAGTACAGCGTGGATTTGCTGGTGTGGATGTGGTAGATATAGATGGTGAAATAGAAGATAAATTAGGTGTAGATGCTGGTGTGCTAGTGAAGCGACTCACTAATACTAACCAAGAGGCTACTACTCTACTCAAAGCAGGTGATGTAATCACTAAAATAGATGGTAAGGTCATAGATGCTAAAGCGACCTTTGATGAGCGTATGGCCTACCTCAGGCCTGGTGATATCGTAAAACTAGAAGTCTATAGAGATGGTAATCCCAGAGATGTAGATCTTACACTGGTCAACAAAGAAGGAACGACTAAACTACTCAAAAAAGAGAGTGTGGTGAGTGAAGAGTTAGGTGCTGAATTTGAAAAGATATCCAAACTAGAAAAAGATGCCTATCGCATAAGTAACGGTATAAAGGTCACTAACATTACCAACGGAAAAATACGCCAAATGAATGTAGGAGAAGGGTTTGTATTCGTTAAAATTAATGGAAAACCCTTGGATAATGTGAACGTAATAGTTGAATTACTAAAGGAATATAAAGGCCAAATACGCATAGAAGGCATTGCTCCCAATGGAGCGAGTCAGTATTTGAATTTCACTTTTAGGTAAGCTTTTTTATTGCATTGAATCGTAAATTTGAGTGGGCTATTACTCTGCTCCTCCTACTTTAAATTCACTGGTCTCGTGGAAGGTTATATCAGGATTATTAGACTTAGCCATTTGCAGTACGTAAGCTGTCTGTGCTAAGAAGACTAAGTTCTCATCTTTATCTAAGACTACATCTCTAGGCTTATACTTGATAAATTCTGCTATCTTCTCCTCTTCACCAGTCATCCAGCACGCTTTGTGATAATTCACCGCATCAAAACGGGCTTTGGCATTATACTCATGCTCTAGTCTATACTGTATTACCTCAAACTGAAGTTCACCTACCACACCTATAATCTTGCGATTACCTGGCTGCTGCGTAAAGAGCTGTGCAACACCTTCATCTGTGAGCTGATTGAGTCCTTTTTCAAGTTGCTTACTTTTCATAGGATCTAGGTTTACCACCTCACGGAAGAGCTCGGGACTGAAACTAGGAATGCCTTTAAACACTAGCATCTCTCCTTCTGTGAGTCCGTCACCTATCTTAAAATTACCCGTATCATACAGACCCACTACATCACCTGGATAGGCAAATTGAGTTACTTCTTTACTATCTGCTAAGAACGTATACGGGTTACTAAATCGCATTTTCTTGCCTGTTTTGGCGTGGATATAGAACTTATTTCGCTCGAATGTACCAGAACATACACGCAGAAATGCTATTCTATCTCTGTGATTAGGGTCTAGGTTCGCATGGATCTTAAAAATGAAGCCTGTCATCTTCTTTTCCAAAGGGTCGATATCTCGCTTATCTGTGGGTCTAGTTCTAGGGCTAGGTGCTATCTCCACAAAGGTGTCTAGCAGCTCTTGCACCCCAAAGTTATTCAGTGCAGAACCAAAGAATACAGGAGCCAGAAGTCCCTCTTCATACATTTCTCTATCAAAGGGCTCAAATACACCATTGATGAGCTCTACATCTTCACGCAGCTGATCAGCATCCGCCTCTCCTACTATTTTATCTAATGCTTTATCTTCTAGATTTTCTATGGCTACATAATCAGATGCTTTCTTAGTTTTATCTGCTTGGAAAAGATTAAGTGACTGATTATGAAGGAGAAAAACACCCTTAAATCGAGAGCCCATATTAATAGGCCAACTCAGCGGTCTAGTACTTATCTGAAGTTCATTTTCTAGTTCCTCCAGTATATCAAACGGATCTTGTCCTTCCCTATCCATTTTATTCACGAAAATAATAACAGGAGTATTTCTCATTCTACATACCTGCATCAGCTTACGTGTCTGAGCCTCCACACCTTTAGCCACATCCACTACTAAGATTACGCTATCTACTGCAGTAAGTGTACGGTAGGTGTCTTCTGCAAAATCCTTATGCCCCGGAGTATCTAGGATATTGATCTTGGTGCCTTTGTACTCAAAACTCATCACAGAAGTAGCCACAGAGATGCCACGCTGCTTCTCTATCTCCATAAAATCTGAGGTGGCAGTCTTTTCTATCTTGTTGCTCTTCACCGCACCTGCAGTCTGTATTGCACCACCAAAAAGGAGTAACTTCTCCGTGAGTGTGGTCTTACCAGCATCTGGGTGAGAGATGATACCAAAAGTTTTGCGTTTTTCTATTTCTTTCTCTAGACTCATAAAGCAGTGCAAGATTAGTGCATTAGAATAGTTTCTTGCAATTTATAGCGCTATTATTATCTAATATACTACCACAGTAAGCAAACTACTTTTACATTTGTCACCATGAAATTATATAAGCTTATGGTGATACTCTTAGTAGTATCATCTTGTAGTATTTTTAAAGGTAAAGGACCTAAGACTAAGACCGTATGGGTAGATAGTGAGCAGGTAGCGTGTGCAGATGATAAACAGTGTCTTAATGTGTATATAGGTAAAGAACTCAAAGAAGAGTGGATGCTGTTAAGCACTGAGATAAAAGGATTTGAATTTGAAAAAGGATACAGATATCAACTAAACGTGGTAGAATCTAAGGTAGAAGACCCTAAAGAAGTGGAATCTAAGGTAGCGTATAAACTTACTGAAGTCGTAGCTAAAACTCCTGTGTTAAAAGAAGATGGAATCTACGCATACATTCAAACTAATGTAGGTGATATCGTAGGTAGACTCTATATGGATAGAGCTCCACTTACTGTGGCTAACTTCGTAGGACTAGCAGAAGGTACTCTAGCTAATACAGCAAGACCGCTGGGTATTCCATATTTTGATAGTTTGATCTTTCACAGAGTGATACCTAACTTTATGGTGCAAGGTGGTGATCCTACAGGTACTGGATCAGGTGGACCTGGGTATAAATTTAAGAATGAGATTCATCCTGAGCTTAGTCATAGCAAGGCAGGTATTTTCAGTATGGCTAATTCCGGGCCTAATACTAACGGCAGTCAGTTTTTTATAACTCACGGGCCTACTCCACATTTAGATGGAGCTTATAATGTTTTTGGTGAAGTAGTCATGGGTCAAAACATAATAACTCTTATGGGTGGTGTGCCTAAAAATAGAAACAACAAGCCTAACTCTCCTATCATAATGAAGAAAGTATCCATCTTACGTATAGGAGATACTGCTAAGAAATTTGATGCTAACGAGACCTTCACTAAGCTGAAGTAATGCAGTCATCCGTACAAAATAAAAGCTATAAATTCAAAGGAAGTGACGCACGCTTAATTACGGCTGATCTTACGTATGCTACGTACGAAGACGCAGTACCTATTACCGTTTTTGCTCACGGATTTAAAGGGTTTAAAGACTGGGGAGTTTGGCCACTAGCAGCAGAGATATTTGCTGTAAAAGGACAACCCTTCTTCAAGTTTAACTTCTCGCATAACGGCACTACGCCTGAAAATCTTCAAGACTTTGCAGATTTAGAAGCGTTTGGTGCCAATAATTTTATGAGAGAATATGATGACTTAGGATCTGTCCTAGATTTTATAGGATTAAAAGCTGAGTCATTTCCCTTCGTGTGGAATGGAGAAATCAATCTGATAGGACACAGCCGAGGTGGAGCCATAGCACTACTTAGAGCATGTCAAGACGAAAGAATATTTAAAATAGCTACATGGGCCAGTGTTTCTGACCTAGAGCGATATCTAGAGATGAAAGATTTCCAGGACTGGAAAACAGAAGGTGTGCATCATATCACTAACGGGAGAACCAAACAAGAGATGCCTGTCTACTTCCAATTTGTAGAAGCTTTTGCAGAAAATGCAAGTATACTCAGCTTAGGTAACAATCTAGAAAATCTAAAGACACCACTGCTCATACTCCATGGAGTAGAAGATACGGTAGTGCCCATAGAAGATGCATATACGATCTATAAAGATGTACCGCACGCACTGTTAGTAGAGATAGAAGGTGCTGACCATACATTTAATACGAAGCATCCATTAGTTGCCCGGAAGATTCCAAAGCAGTTTGCAGAGGTAATCACAGAGACTATAGCATTCTTTGGACTATAACCTATGAAGATAGCTATCATAGGTGGAGGTGCAGCTGGATTTTTCTGTGCTATCAATGCAGCAGAGAAACTTCCTCAAGCAAATATTACTATCTATGAAGCGAGTAATAAGCTTCTCGCTAAAGTACTCATAAGCGGTGGTGGCAGGTGCAATGTCACCAATACTATAAGCGAACCTTCTGTCCTGGCTGCTAACTATCCCAGAGGTAGAGAGTTCTTAGAGCCAATTTTTCATACATTTACCAGTGCTGATACACAGGAGTGGTTTACTACACGTGGGGTGCCACTCAAAACAGAAGCAGATGGTAGAGTATTTCCTCAAAGTGATAACTCCCAAAGTATATACAAATGCTTACTGAACGAAACACGTAGACTAAATATTAGTGTGCTCTTAAGCAAACGACTGAAAAGCTTGATTCATAAAGAAGACAAGTGGCAACTAGATTTTGGCTTTGAAAATGTGCAGGTAGATAAGGTAGTCCTGGCTACAGGAAGTAATAAAGGAGTATATGATATGTTAGCGGCTATGGATGTAGAAATAGTACCTCCACTCCCATCTTTATTTACATTTAATGCAAAGCAGCATACACAGCTAGAGCTCGCTGGGCTGAGTGTGCCGGATGCTCACGTATCTATTATGGGAATACAAAATAGTCGTGAGGTAGGTCCCGTGCTTATCACACATTGGGGATATACTGCTCCTGCTATTTTAAGATTGAGTGCGTGGTATGCCAGAGAATTAAGTGCTTTGGATTATACATTTAACCTAAAAATAAACTGGGCTGCTCATGATTCAAAAAAACTCACTGCTCTATTTAAAGGTTATGCTGAGACTAAACCTAAAGAAAAGGTGGTATCTTGGAAAGAGCATAATTTACCGAAGAGACTGTGGCAGTACCTTTTTGAAGCAGCAGCATTACCACCCTATACTAATTGGTCTGAGATAGGTAAAAAAGGAATAGTACGATTAGTTACGGCACTGTGTGCTTATGAATCAGCCATTAATGGTAAAAGTACGTTCAAAGAAGAGTTTGTCACAGCAGGCGGCATAGCCTTGGCTGAGGTAAATAATAATACATTTGAAATCATCAGACACAAGGATCTATATGCGGTAGGAGAATTACTGAATATAGATGCCATCACTGGAGGTTTTAATTTTCAAGCGGCTTGGAGTGGTGGCTATATGGCTGCAAAAAGTATAGCTCAAGATATTAATGCATAGAAGTCCCTTTTTTACCCGAAATTCGCCTAAACAATGAGTAAAGCCAATACATTATTAATTGCTATTCTACTTTTTTTTACTTCTGCAAGTGCACAACTTCCTGAGCTATCAGTCGTTCTGAAGCCAAGTGCAGATGCTACAGGAATAGAAAAAGCCAGAGCATTTTATTATGAGTCGGATTATCTCAATGCTGAAGCTTTATTTTATGAAGAGTTAGAAAAAGGTAGTTTTAAACCCCACGATTTCCTTCTGTTTTCGAATACGTTGGTGCTTGATAATAAGCTATCTCTAGCTACTGAGTTTCTTAAGGAATATGAGAAGACCTCTGGCAATAACACCATGTCTCAGCAGCAGGTTGGCACCAGCTCATCTACACCTATAAAGTCTGTACAGACTACTTATCCGATCTCAAATCCTACCAGTTATAGCGGGAAAATATATACGGCCATAGATGGTAAAGTAATGGAGTATGATACTGACTGTGATGGTAATTTGTCTAATCGACAAGAAGTACTAATGGGGATTACAGATATGACTATAGGATCTGTAGCGTTTTATAATAATGCGAATAATGCTGTAGTTAGCCTCATTGATAAGCTCCATAATGAGTCTTCATTATATCTACTGTATAAGAAGAACGGGAAATGGAGAAAGCCAATAAAACTATTTGATGATGTCAAAGGTAATTATGCATTCCCTCAAATAGATGAAGAAAACCAAAAGCTTTACTTCTCCTCTGATAGGTCAGGTGGACAAGGTGGATATGATTTATTTGTAAGTGTATTTAATAATAACAAATTCGAAAGGCCCAGAACTTTGGGAAATGAAGTAAATACTCCTGGTAATGAAATCAATCCTGTACTAACCAAGAACTGGTTATACTTCAGTTCTGATGGTCATGCGAGCAAAGGAGGTTTTGACATTTTTAAGTTTAAAAACTTAGGAGATCAGCAGACTATTCTTCTGAACGCTGCTGAAATGAATACTATAGACAATGAAGTAGCACTTTTACCTATTTCAGAAACGAGTTATTACATTAAAAGAGAGAACAAAGAACAATCAAGACTATACAGTATAACAAAGCAAGCTACAACGACTGCTGTAAACGGTAATGTAATAGATGAACAAGGTATTCCTATATCTGGGGCTTATGTACTAATCGGTGAAGATAATGGTGTTTTTACTGTAACTAATACTAAAGGAAACTACCTCTATACTATTCCTGAGAACTTAGTTGAGATAAGCGGTAAAGTCATTGCGGAGGGATACGAGACTATGGCATTTAATACTACAGAAGGTGAAAATACACGTATCCAACTCACTCGAGTGAAGCCTGTGGAAATAATAAAGGAAGTTATACGTACTGTAAATGTTGCTCAACGCTCTGAGGTGGCTGCTAATCAAGTATTACAAAACGAAGCGGACTCTGGTGACGTATTTTTTGTGCCATCTAACGAAATGAATAAATCGGTAGATAACAACAATATGGGTACAAGTGCTATTTCTAAACCTATAAATGGGCTATACTATATTATTATAGTAAGCAGCTATAGCTATACCCAAGCGTATGATTATTGGAACAAATGGATCCCTGACTTTAATAGTGCAGAGATATTAGAATACGAAAATGGACTTTATCGAATAGGTTTCTACGCTGGCAGTAGTGAAGAAGCTGCTTTGGAAGTATATAATGACGCTAAAAAAATAAAAAAGGATATTTGGTTAATAAGGCCTTAGACTAGACTAGTCTTTATACCACTTTTTTGGAATTTTCAGTCTCCAAACTCCGTTACCATAGGTGCCAGCATACAGGTACTTCCCTTTTTTATCTACTTCAAAATCACGGGTTTCTATATTCGGTATTTTACCAGAGACTTGTTCCCAAGAACTCATCGTATTTTTTCGGTAATAAAAACCTGCTACTGTACTCATGACCAATACATTAGTATTTGGGATGTAGCGTAATTTTATAGTTTCATATTTGGTTAACCCATCGGAGAAATTTTCCCAACTTTCTCCACCATCAATACTTTTATAAACCTTGTGTAGCTGATCTGAATCCATTCTGCCGAGGCAGGCATACACCTCATTAGGATCACTGGGATTAGATACTATATCCGTCACATGATGCCATGCAGTAATCGCTAATTTAGCGGTAATATCTTCCCAAGTTTCTCCACCATTAACACTTTTGTATAATTTTCCTTTGAGATTGGAGGTACTCCAAGTCGGTTGATCAAAACTAAAGAACAGCTGAAGAGGATTACTCCTATTCACATCAAACCCTTTTATAAGTTGATCTTTACCATCTATTTCGTTTGTGAGTCCCTCCCATTTTCCGTCTGTATTTTTCCATATATTATTGCCTACATAATAAAA
>CAWVTM010000027.1:0-17134 GCA_963933305.1 uncultured bacterium | reverse complement strand
ACGATAGAGCTAGCAGATGAAAGCAAAGATGACTGGAAGTCACTTATGACTCAAGCACCAGTCAAAAAGAAAAAGAAGGGTAAAAAGAAGTAGAGGGGGTATAGTCAGATTTTAGAGCTTGCTCTAGATGTCGTGCTTTATTTTGCGTCACTCTCGCGTATTTAATTTTTTTTTGTAAAGTCAACTACCTCTTGCAGAAGACGGAGTCCTTAGATTAGAATTATCCCACGTATAGTTACAAATTGTCTTTGTTTATTACTACGAAGAAAGTCTTCGTTAAATTTCGAAACAAGGATATCTAATTAGTCGGATTGAAGCTATAAATAGCCGTATTTCTATTTATGGACTAGTATAACACCAATTAATATGCGGATAGTGTGTCATTGTGGCTAAAATATATTCTGTTAATATGGTAATTTGGTTTCTGATAAGTCGGTTTTTCCAGTCAAAAAAAAGCCTTGATAGAGTGTATCAAGGCTAAGTTTAAGTTTTTATAAAATCTTATGGCCCCACGTCGTGGTTGGCAGATTCTAGTACGTATGGATGATTGATAGGATACATATTTGCTTTACTTAAAGAATTAAGAACTACATATATAAATATACCTGCAAATGCTATTGCAGTTCCTATCTCTAGCATTCCTATTCCTGCTTTGTCTCCCACAGCACCTGGCATGATAAGTAAATAAGTGTCTACCCAGTGACCTATTAAGATTATTGCAGCAGCAGTAAGTAGTACTTTTGGTGAACGCTTAGCACCTCTCATCATAAGGACAAGGAATGGAGCTAAGAAACACATAAAGATATTTACTGCGAAGAGCGTTTGGTATCCACCTTGCAATCTAGCTGCAAAATATACCGTTTCTTCAGGAAGATTAGTGTACCAGATAAGTAACCACTGGCTTAAGAAGATATAGCCCCAGAAGATACAGAATGCAAACATGAACTTACCCAAATCATGTACTACCTCATCAGATACCATTTCCATATATCCTTTGGCTTTCAAGTATTGTACGATGACCATCATTACAGATAAGCCGGTGACAAATGATATGGCAAAGTTATATACTGAGAACATCGTGGAGTACCAGTGAGCATCTATACTCATAATGATTAACCACGATAGTGCTGAGAAAGTAAATGCAAAGAAGAAGATGAAAAAGGCAGACCAGCGTGAAGAATTCTTAAACATGCTTAGACCTTCTTTCTCGTCTTCCGTAATACTATTTCTTCTTAGTTTAAGGCGGATAAGTATCCAACTGATGAGTACAAACGGTATGAAAAAGAAAAGAGAAGTACTATTAAGTAACCATGCTTTACTGTCTAGTATAGCATCAGTAGGCGCTTCTGGATTGTCAAAGTACTGCACCCAGTGATACAGTGTATCTTTAGCACCTATAATTATACCAAACAATAAGATAGATCCTACCAGTAGGTAAGCACTCTGTGCTTCCATTACTCGTTTGAGCATTACTGCCCATCCCGCATTGGCTACATAGTTTACAGCTATAAAAAATATAGCTCCTACTGAGAATAACCAATAGTAGTAACTATTAAGCAATAAGTTAGCCCAAACTCTGTTCATCCACGTAGGTCCGTGATGATCACTGTGAGCTTCTTCTCCATGTGCTCCATCTGAGTGGGCATCATCTTGTGTTAGCGTAGCGTGATGATCGCTATGACCAGCATCGTCGTGAGCTTCTGCAGCATCTCCTGTATGTACTTCCTCGGTAGCGTGTTGTCCTATAGAATCCCAATTGTTTTTCACATCCATAGCTCCTACACTTGCTAGTATAGCTCCTATTACGAAGAGTCCGATGGCAACCATCTTAGCTCTGCCTGTGAATACATATTTTTCCTGCGATACTTCTTGTATGATATGGTGTCCCATTGTATTAAGTTTCGTTTAATTGTAAATTTCTAGTACTACAGTTTCACTGGCTTGGCTATCCAAACTAGTATTGATATCAGCGTCCATATCTTCGCTTGAAAGAATTGGATTAGCGTTGTCCTCAGCATATTGGAAGTCATCTCCGAATGCTAGTGATTTCACATAGTGTATCACTTTCCATCTTTCTTCTGGATCTAACATGAATGAGTGAGAACCCATCAGACCTTTACCATAGACGATAGTATGAAACGCTTTTCCCAATGGAAGTTCTTTGATGTAATCAGACTGGTAGTTTGCCCAAGAAGGTGCAGGTATTTTCTTATCCTTGAAAATCGGACCATCATTCTTACCTTTTTTACCGTGACAATGCCAGCAATAAATATTGTATAATCGCTGACCCTCAGCCACATTATCTTCAGTAGCGGCAGTCCAAGGTGTGAAGCTAGCACTAGCAGCATATCCGTCACCAGTATTAGGATGAGGATAAATAAATGAAGCTTGACCACGGGCTACAGTGCCATTTACAGGTAGTCTCATAGTCATTCCATTTGGATTGTTATCAAACTTTTTTTCTTGACTATAAGGTTCGTAAGCTTGTGAGATATACATATTAGGTGCATACTCTATACCTGGATTGTCTCCAGAGCTTATACAAGACACCATGCTAAGTGCAGGTATACCAAGGATAATTCCGTACTTTAATATATTGTTTAGTTTCATCGGATTATTGCGTCATTAATTGTTGTACTAAGACCTCTTCATCTGTAAGAGAGGTATTAAATGATACACGAGATCCATCTACTTCTATAGCACCTTCACTAGTTAAGAGTGATTGGATTTCACTATTTGATAAATCCTGAGATTCAGCATTATCAATAGCTATAACCATGTGATCATCTGTTTGTCTTCTACACAGTAAATCTTCTTTGATGCCGTGAATCATTCTGCTGCGAGCGAAAAATAGGATAACCATACCAAAGGCTGTGAATAGAATAGTAAGCTCAAATATTACAGGAATAAAACTGGTAAATACTGAGATATCTTGAGGTTTACCGCCTATGATCATAGGCCAATCTACTACATTCATATAGTATGCTAATGTAAAGCCAGTAAGTGATCCTAGCATACCGCATAAAAATGCACCTATAGTTATGTTAGTTCTCTCGTATCCTAATGCTTTATCTAGATGATGCACAGGAAATGGAGTATAACAGTCAAAGATTTTTACACCTTTCTTTTTCAGTGTGTCTACTGCGTGTAGTAGCTTATCTGAATCATCAAAGATGCCAACAGTAAACTTTTTATCATCTAATATAATACTTTTATCAATCATATTATTCTTTGTCTTTTATGATGGTTTTAATTTCCGACATATTGATTACTGGTAAAAATTTAGCGAATAAGAAGAAACAAGTGAAAAATAGACCAAATGTTCCTAAGAAAATACCTACTTCTACCCACGTAGCGTGATACATTACCCAGCTACTTGGTAAGAAATCTCGGTGTAGAGAAGTTACGATAATCACGAAACGCTCAAACCACATACCTATGTTTACTACAATAGATATTATGAAGATGAACCAAGGTGTAGTCCTTGCCCATTTACTCCAGAATACCTGCGGAGCCATAAGATTACAGAACATCATGGTCCAATATGCCCAAGCGTATGGTCCAAACATTCTATTCGCAAATGCATACTGCTCATACTCATATCCAGAGTACGCAGCTATTACGAATTCAGTAATATACGCTAGTCCTACTACGGATCCAGTCAGAAGTATGACCTTAGTCATCGCTTCTAAATGCTGTGTAGTGATATAATCTTGATAGTTCATCACATATCTAGCGATGAGTA
Source organism: uncultured bacterium (assembly GCA_963933305.1). Classification (GTDB taxonomy): domain Bacteria; phylum Bacteroidota; class Bacteroidia; order NS11-12g; family UBA9320; genus UBA9320. The sequence goes on along the minus strand of CAWVTM010000027.1, from coordinate 13,389 downwards.
ATAGTGTAAGTACCATCCCGAAACCAGAGAAAATAGCTCCAGCTACAAAGTATGGTGGGAATATAGTCGTATGCCATCCAGGTATTACGGAGGTAGCAAAGTCCATAGATACAATAGTATGTACGGAAAGTACGAGTGGAGTAGAGATACCCGCGAGGATAAGTGCTACTACTTCATAACGGCCCCAAGATTTAGCAGAACCGTTCCAGCCCATTGCAAAAAACCCATACCAGAATTTTCTGGCTTTAGAAGTTGCTCTATCTCTTACAGTAGCTATATCAGGTATAAGACCTAAGTACCAGAATACTAAAGAGACTGATAGATAGGTAGAAATAGCAAATACATCCCAAAGAAGAGGAGAATTAAAGTTTACCCAAAGAGAACCAAGTGCATTGGGAAGTGGAAGTGGCCAAAATCCTAGCCATACACGTCCCATATGAAATAAAGGAAATATAGCAGCACAGAATACAGCAAAAATTGTCATTGCCTCTGCTGATCGATTTATGGACATTCTCCATTTTTGTCTGAAAAGCAAGAGAACAGCAGAAATCAATGTTCCTGCGTGACCTATACCTACCCAAAAAACGAAGTTAGTGATATCCCAACCCCACATTACAGACTTATTGGTATTCCAAACACCTATACCTTCCCATACGGTCCAAGCTAGCGTAACTACCAATAAAAGTAATAGGAGAACTCCTATGGAAAAGCCTAACCACCAAGAATTGGTAGGTTTGTTCTCAATAGGTCTACAGACGTCTGCTGTGACATCGGAGTACGTTTTTCCGCCGGTTACTAACGGCTGTCTTATATCTGCTGAATACATATTAGTTAGTGAGCTTTTTTAGTTAATGGTGCTTTATTATTTCTAATCTTAGTCATATACTGTACAGACGGTTTCACACCTAATTCTTCGAGTACGTGGTAAGATCTATCGTTAGCATATAATTTAGCTATTTCACTGGTTTTATCATTTAAGTCACCGAATACGATAGCGTTAGATGGACAGGTTTGAGCACAAGCAGTCGTAAATTCATCCGATTTCATTTTACGGTTTTCACGTTTAGCAGTGAGCTTAGTAGACTGTATACGCTGTACACAGAAGCTACATTTTTCCATTACACCTCTAGAACGCACAGTTACGTCTGGGTTAATGACCATTTTACCAAGGTCATTACTGAAGTGGTAGTCAAACTTCTCGTTCTCGTTATATCTAAACCAGTTGAATCTACGTACCTTATATGGGCAGTTATTACCACAATATTTAGTACCTATACATCTGTTATAGGTCATTTGGTTAAGACCCTCACTACTGTGTGTAGTAGCTAGTACTGGACATACTGTCTCACACGGAGCGTTATCACAGTGCTGGCACATCATAGGTTGATGTGCTACCTTTACATGTTGGTAGTAGTCGTATGCGGCATCTTTATCTTCTGATGCTTCAGAGTAAGCTTCCATTACTTTCTCCTGAGTCATGTGCTCACCAGCGGTTACCGTCTGATCGCCACCGTGTACTATGCTTAAACTTAAGTCTTTTTCAGTAGGAGCCTCGAAACTATAATATCTGTCTATACGTAGCCAGTGCATTTCACGTCTACGTCTTACTTCGTCTCTACCTACTATAGGTACATTATTTTCTATACTACAACTTACTATACAGGCACTACACCCTGTACAAGAGTTAAGGTCGATAGCCATAGCCCAATGATGTCCCTTGCTATAATCATAATCATCCCAAAGAGAGATAGCTTTTGGCTTGTGTACATAGCTTCCAGCTTTGTTGTCGTCATTATACTCTTCCAGAGAAGCCTCACGTATAATGTCTCTTCCTTCTATAGAGTAGTGTGTCTGTGTGATACCAAATTCGTATCTAGCAGCACCTACTACTTTTTCTATTTGGACGTTGCCTATGGTATAATCAGCAAATCCATTTTTCATATCTACAAGTGGATATGCATTTTGTCCTAAGTCTTTCAGATCATTCTGAACATCTTCTGGAAGCACCCTACCATAACCTAATGCTATACCGTAAGTAGATTTAGTCTGTCCTGGCTGCACGAGCACTGGTAGTTGTATACTTCCAGTAGCTACAGTTATTTTAACTACGTCTCCAGTCTCTAAACCTTCTGCTTTAGCATCTGGCATAGAGATAGTCAAGTAATTATCCCAGGTTACTTTAGTCACAGGATCTGGCATTTCGTGGGCCCATGGAGTATTTCCATATGCACCGTCACGCACGCCTACTTTTTGATATAAAACTAGCTCTTTTTCTGCTCCTTTTCGAGTAGATAGGGCATCTGCTGCTGATCCTCCAGTTATATTAAATGAAGGCATACTATCAGCTGAAGTATTTTCTACAACACCCATTTCTATTGCCTTATTGAAATCTCCGCCTACTTCACGAGTAAATACTTGTTTAGCATAGTTGTATGAATGTGATAGTTCATTTTTTTCTGATACATCTGCTCCAGACCAAGCAACTAATGAGCTAGAAGCTTGTCTACCCTCGAACACAGGAGAGATAGTGGGCTGAGAGAATATGAATCTACCTTTATATGGCTGCTTGATATCCCAACTCTCTAGTGGATGTAAATCAGTAGCTATATGAGTAGCATTATTAGATGTTTCGTTCATCGTAATACTTGTGCTTATTCGCACAGGTATATTACCCAATGCTTTTTCTGCATCTGGGTGACTATACACTGGATTGGAACCTAAAGTGATAACTGCACCGTAAGCACCATTTTTGGCTTTTGATATGAATGACAAGAATGATTTCTCATCTGCACTCTGACCCATGTAGTAATTAGTAGTGTCTATAGTAGTACCATATCCACCGAGCATCATATTTATAGCGTTAACTAGTAACTGATCTGCTTCATCATTACTTCCGCAGACTACGAGTCCTTTACTTCCAGCAGCTTTAAGTTCAGCAGCTACCGTTTTTATGTTGTTGCCGGCTACTTCCATGCCTTTGTGAGGAGTGGCTCCACCTAATTCTCTGTATAACGCTATGAGGTGGTGACCTACGTTACTCATTTTCATAGGTACACGCACATCTGCATTACTTCCTGTAAGAGACATCAGAGACTCAAACTGGTAGTGTTTAGACATTTTACCATTTTTTGGCACTCTGTTACTACTATAATCTGAGTGGAATTTTATAGGACTTATCCAAGTACCTAAGAAATCTGCACCAAAACTTACGATTACTTCTGCTTTGTCAAAATTATAAGCGGGTATGATAGCTTTCCCAAACGATGTTTGATTCGCTCTAGTGATACCAGAGTAGGAGATAGGCTCATATGAAACTACCTCAGTATTGGAATACTTAGCAGAGAAGTCTGCTATGGCTTGCTTCGTAAGTAAGCTGGTGCTGCCATCGGTAACTATTGCTACTGATTTGCCACTTACTTTTACTTTATTTAAAGCAGCTATTATTTCTTTATCAAAATCTTTCCAAGCTTGTGGCTTTCTTTTACCTGCTACCATAGCACCTTTCAGTCTATTGGTATCATATAATGATAGGAGTGCGGAATGACCTAAACCATCTAGACCACCACCAAAGTAAGTAGCTTCTTTATTGGGTTCGAATTTGATAGGTCTACCTTCACGTACTTTAACAAGAACAGGAAAACCTTCAGTGTTACTGACAGAGCTACTAGCATAGTATAAAGGTACTCCAGGGGTCACGTTATCTGGTTTCTCAGTATACGGTATAGCTTTTTTAATTGGAGCTTTATTACAAGCTGCTAGTGTAACGGCACCTAATCCGAAACCAAAATATTTTAGGAAGTCTCTTCTGTTGGCTCTAGTCGAGTCATCGTTTGAAAAAACTTTATCTAATGGAAGACCTTCTGAAAATTCATTGGCATTAGAAGTAACAAACTCTTGTGTCTGTTCTAACTCTTCTGTACCTTTCCAATATTTATTTGAAGACATAATGTGATTTTCTGTTTAGTTCGTATTAATTAATAATGGCATTTACTACACTCTAGACCACCATTGTCAGCTACGGTGATGTAGTCTTTACCCTCGGCTAGCATATTTTTATGTGCCTCTTCGTAGTAATCGTTGTTTTCAGAATCTATACCTCTTTCTCTATGACAGTCTATGCACCATCCCATTTGTAAGGTAGAGTATTGGTATACTTTCTCCATTTCGTCCACTGGACCGTGACATGTTTGACAATCTACCTTACCTACTACCACGTGCTGTGAGTGATTGAAATAAGCTAGGTCAGGAAGGTTATGGATACGTATCCACTCTATAGGCTTCTGATCATAACCTTCTATATATTCCATATTATCACCGTCATAACCGATAGCATTGTATATCTTTTGGATTTCTGGAGAAGTATTTCCGTTATATTTTTCTGCTGCTTTCACATACATGTGACAGTTCATACATGTGTTAAGTGACGGGATACTAGCAGACTTAGATTTCTCTACAGTACTGTGGCAGTACTTACAGTCCATCTCATATTGTCCAGCATGTATTTTGTGAGAGAAGTTGATCGGCTGGCTAGGAGAATATCCTTGCTGTACACCTACTTCATCCATGCCGAATTTATATCCAAACCCTCCTAATATTACCAAGAGCCCTCCTGCTATTATGAGCGTAGCTATAGTAGGATTCCATTTAGCTATAATTGGTTTAATCTTACTTTCATAGATAGATGGTTCTACTTCTTCTTCAAACTTCTCTTGGCTCAGGGTAGAGAGGTGTCTTTTAATACCATAAAGTAGAGCGGCTATGGCCGCTAACACTACAGAAAGTATGATAAGTGCTAGGAATGTAGATTCCGAATAAATTGATGACATGCTATTGCTTGAATATGATAAGGTGCTTATAAATGTAAAAAGTATCGTTAATACGATTGGTGTTTTTGTTTTAAACATGCAGTTACTAGCGTTGAAATGACGCGGTGCAAATATAGTGAGCCTACAAAATCAGCAACTTTGAGATGCTAACATTTTATCAATTTAGACGCTTTTCAAATAGTACCGATAATTGGTGGTTAAAATGCTGATATTCATTTATTTGAAAGTGTAAAAAAACAACTATTAAAATTCATTAGCGTTTCTATTTGCACAATTAATAATTTTTATTGATTACTGAAATAGTAACTATTCTAAAACTTAGTTTTCCTGCTGATTATCGTACTTATTATATGCTTTTATAATGTCTTTTACTAATCGGTGCCTGACTACATCGTTCTCATTTAGTCTGACTATGCCTATGCCCTTTACGTCTTTCAGCATATTGAGTGCAGGTCCTAATCCACTCTTTACTCGAGCGGGTAGATCTACTTGAGTAAGGTCTCCAGTGATCACTACTTTAGATGTTGGCCCCATTCTAGTTAAAAACATTTTGAGTTGGGTCTGTGTCGTGTTTTGACCCTCATCTAATATAGCAAAGCAATTATCTAAGGTACGGCCTCTCATAAATGCAAGAGGTGCTACTTCTATGATTCCTTTTTCTATGTATGCTTTATATTTTTCTGTGGGTATCATATCTCCAAGAGCGTCATATAGAGGTCGTAGATATGGATCTACTTTATCTTTCATATCTCCGGGCAAGAAGCCAAGACTCTCACCAGCTTCTACTGCAGGTCTACACAGTATTATTTTCTTTACTTCTTTGTTTTTTAACGCTTTTACCGCTAAAGCTACTGCGGTGTAGGTCTTTCCTGTACCTGCTGGACCTATGGCAAATACCAGATCGTTTTGACTGACTTTATCTACTAGCTCTTGTTGGTTCTTAGTTCTAGCAGTGATTATACGACCGCTATGTCCGTGGATAATGATGCCTTTTTCAGCTATCGTATCTCCTGCTATGTTATTATCTTCTCCTTGCACTATGCGTTCTATATCTCCTAGGGTTACTGATTTATTTATCTTTAGGTACTTCGCTACTGAATCTGCCGCTTTTATGAAAATGTCTATCTCTTTATCCTCTCCTTTTAAAAAAATATCATTTCCTCTAGAGGATATTATAAGGTTTGGATATTTCTCTTTATAGACCTTGAAGTGACTGTTATAGGGTCCGAAAAATCGAGCGGGTTCTATGTCTTCTATTGAATATTTTTTTTCTGTCAATGTATTTTAAGTAATTGTACGTGTGAGTCGTTATTTTCGTCCGCTAAATTAGCTAATTTTTTAATATTGTCTGTACTAACTTTTTTAAGTGATTTCGGGGCGGATTCCCATTATATGGCATCTTTCAGAGGTGCTATGCATCAGGCTGATTTACCTTTAGACTTCATAGAAATTACAAGTAGGATAGAACCGTTCGATATAGTGGAAGCTGCATACCTCAGTAGTATGGTGTATAATGACTTTGCTCCTGGTACTATTCACATATTAGCTACTAACGTGGTGGCTACTTCTTTTGAAGGGCATCTTGCAGCTGAATACAATGGACATTATTTTTTAGCTCCAGATAACGGTATACTTAGTCTCATATTCGGTGAAGACTTCACGGATTACTATCTAATACCTTTGGATAGCTATGAGCAGAAAATACAAAATGTATACTTGCCATTTGTGAAAAGCCTACTCGCAGTAGAAGACATATCGTTAATAGCAAATAAAGCGGAAAATGTAAATACAAAAACTCGTCTAAATCCTGTTAATGATGGCATGGAATTAAGAGGTACTGTCATTTTTGTAGACCATTTTGGAAATGCATATACGAATATTACGCAGCAAGAGTTTACTACCTTTGTTGGAAGTAGAGGCTACACTATTAATCTTAGCCTACACAGTAAATTGAATAAGGTGTCTAATAACTTTGCAGATGTGCAAGAAGGTGATCCTCTTTGTTACTTCTCTGATCATGGATACTTAGTGGTAGCAATCAAAAAGAGTAGTGCTTTGGTGCTTTTAAATCTCAGAAAATATAAACCATTAGTTATCCAAATAAAATGATTTTACGCCTAGTTAAAATGAAGTTTAAACCTGAAGAGACGGCTACTTTTATAGCCTTTTTTGATAGTATAAAAGACGAAATAGCTGTGATGCCAGGTATATTAAATGTAAAGTTATACCAGGATGAGTCTGATCCTAATGTATTTTTTACGCACAGTACTTGGTTGAATGTGAGCAGTTTAGAGGCTTATAAAAATTCTATTCTTTTCGGTAGAGTGTGGCCAGCCACTAAGAAGCTATTTGCAGAAGACGCTATGGCTTGGAGTTTGAAGTTAAAGTAAATATTATTGTACCATAATGAAAATAGCATTTAAAATCACCACGTTTATATTTTTTCTTATAGCCTTAGTGCCTGCAATGGCACAAACAGACAAAATGGTTGAAGCCGCAGAGTTAGAAAACTTCAAGCGATTGGAGAAAGTCTGTTTAAACGCTCTAGAGGATAGGGAATTAAAGAGAAATCCAATTACGTATTACTACCTCGCCCAAGCATATGTAAATTTAGGTACAGACCCGCTGACTGAATCAAAATATCCTGACGGAGTCAAGCTTTCTGTGAAATATATGGAGAAAGGTATAAGAAAGGATGATAATAGAAGTTTACTCGAATCAGATTTTAGGGAAGTATTAGATGCTGTGATTAAAGCACAAATAAAGGAGGGAGAAGGCCAGTTTGGTATCAATAAGAAGTCAAAAGCAGTAAGGTTATTTGATAAGGCTTATGAGCTAGACAGCAGTAGACGTTACCCCTATTTTATGTCTGCTAAAAGTGCTGTAGAGTCTGGTGATAGTGCTTCTGGAGAATATAAGTACAGACAACTAATGGTATGGTATGCAGCTGATCAAGAAGTAAAGGATTCGACCACTGAACAAGAATTAGATCCTTACTTATACTTTGCAGATAAGTACTTTCAGTCTGCTAAATATGACAGTGCAAAATATATGATAGCTACGGGAAGAACGCTTTTCGGAAATGATTCTAGGCTAAATTACTTCCAAAAGAGTGTAGTGATGGCTCAATTAAAGTTTATTCCACCGAGTACTTTAATGTTGAACTATATCCAAGAAGTACTCCTGCATAATCCGGATGACAAGGAACTACTGCAAAAGGAGAATGCATTATATATTTACTTGATTAAGAATAAAATAAACCGAATGGATACGGCTGAGATCGATACGATATTGAACACTTTTGTAAGAGAAAAAGTAGCCAAGAGTAAGCTCAAAGCAGTGCGAAAAATAGCAGAGGTCGATGTATTTGTAGAGAAGAAACCAGAAAATGTGCTTTGGAAACTTGCAGAATATTTTCAAACCTATACACACATAGAAAGTGCTAAGTATGTACTAGATAAATATATATCCACTACAGCCAAGAGTGAGCTGCCTGATGATGTAAAGCAGAGATGGAATGTAATTGCCAAATATGTCTTTGATACCAAAGAGTTCCCATACGCAAGTTTTGTGCTACAGCAAGCTATAATTAAGTATCCACTTAATATTGAACTAAGTGCTAAGCGTACGCAGGTGATAGCAGAAAAAGAGGTAGTTCGTACCACTGTAGAAGAGCAAGCAACACTCTACTCATTAATGAAAGATGAGTATAAAGTAGACACTACGACAGAGAACTTAGAACGTATCATAGCCATCAATGAAAAGTACATAGGGTTACTTATAGCTGCGAATAAATTTAGTACGGCTAAAGGTATTATGGCAGAGAAAATAGTGCTGGCACCAGACACAGATCATTCACGGCAGTTGAGGCTGTTAGCCAAGGAGGATTTTTACCAAAACTACTTCAATACGAGAACACAAGGTAAAGATATAAATGGTGAAGAAATACCTCCATATATTTGGAATGGCAGGTCTGGTGGGTGTGATGAAGGTATTGTGGATTTTGAGATTCAGAGTAAAGTAGCAGACCGTATCAATTATTTTAGAAGAAATGCAGGTGTGCCAGAGGTGTTATTTGACGAGGCTACCAATGAGTATTGTCAGAAAGCAGCTCTTATGATGACGGCTAATAATAAATTAGAACATGATCCTCCAAGAAATTGGAGATGCTGGAGTAATGACGGAGCTTATGCCGCTAAGCATTCTTTACTTATAAAAGATGCAAATACATCGTTAGCAGTTACTTACATAATGGATGATAAGAATCCAACTGCAGGAAATAGAAGATGGTTGTTATATCCTAACGGTAAAGTATACGGACATGGCAGTACCAATGACTATGCTGTCATCTGGGCATTAGATGATAGTGGCAGTGCAGACACTGCAGAATATATGGACATACCTGTGGCTTGGCCACCAAAAGGTCATGTGCCTCAGTTGATGCTTTTTACTAACTGGACATTCTCGATATACAGAGATCTCACTAATGCTAAGGTGGAAGTCACACAGGACGGTAAAGTATTGGAAGTTCAGGTAGAACCTTTCTTAAGAGGCTATGGTGCACCTACATTGGTGTTTAAGCCAAAGTACGATAAGACTGCTCTTGCAGATCGTAGTACGTTTGATGTCACAGTTACATTGTCAAGTGGAAGTAAATATAACTACTCAGTTCACAGTTTTGCTTATGACCCCATGAGATAGCAAGCATCTATTTTGCAACCTTTTCTTTACCTTGCACGTCTACGTATAACACATTCGCTTGCAGCACCTAAGATTTATATCATTCTTATTGTTTCTCATTCAGTCGTGTGTCCTTTTTGGGCAGACAGGTTTTATGGAGAATAAAGGGCAGTTTGAAAAAAAAATACATTATCAGGCTGAGTTTTCTACACATTCTATTTACTTAGATCATAAAGGCTTTTCTGTTCTGCTTCGTGATAATGATAAATGGTCTGAAATAGTTTCTGGGTTTCATAATCACAAGGGGCATAAACTGAATAGTAATATTGAGGATTCAGGGCTATTGGGTTTTCAGTACATTCAGTATGAGTTTATAGGAGCTAATATGACGCAGCACAGTGGCACACAAAGTAACTCTGAGTACTATAATTATTTCATCGGAGATGATCAGTCTAAATGGGCTAGTAACGTGAAAAAGCATACCAAAGTACGCTATACTAATATTTATCCAAATATAGACTTAGAGTTTGAAGCCATAGACAGGAGATTCAAGTATAATTTCATTTTAAATCCGGGAGCGGATATAAAAGATATTTTAGTAGATATCAAAGGAGCTGATGGCATTCGTATAACAGACGATAGAGTCCATGTGGATACTCGATTTGGAGATTATAGTGAAGTGATGCCTATTTCCTATGAGGTAGAAGGCGGAATTAGCACTCAGATAAAAATGAAGTATACGAAGCGGGGTGAGTACATCGGTTTTGAAACTCCTTTTTTTAAGAATATGGTCAGAACTGTTATAGACCCAGAGGTGATATTTGCCACTTACTCTGGTAGTTCTGTAGATAATTTTGGGTTTACTGCCACTTTTGATGAGGATGGAAACCTCTATTCAGGAGGCATAGTCACTTCCCCATATGATGAGTTTCCCAATGGACGCTTTCCTACTACTCCCGGTGCTTATGACCTTACCTTTAACGGGGGGAGTTGGGACATTGGTATAAGTAAGTATTCAGAAGACGGAGCTACGGCAGTATACATCACCTATATAGGTGGCAGTGCAGATGATTATCCCCATAGTTTAATAGTAGATAAGAATAATAATTTAATTGTCTTTGGGACATCTATGTCTTCTGACTATCCTGCACTCAATGATTCTTACGATGATTCTTATAATGGAGGTACTGATATAGTCCTTACTAAACTGAATAGTACAGGTAGTGCACTTGTGGGTTCTACATTTATAGGAGGGTCAGCAGATGATGGGATCAATAGAAGGGATGATGATGGGACAGGACGTTTTCCAACTAAGATTAGAAATACCAATTATTTTTATGCTGATGACTACAGAGGAGAGGTGAATCTGGACGATCTAGGAAATATCTATGTAGCTACGAGTAGTGAATCCAATAGTTTTCCAATATCTGTAGACGCAGCACAAGCTATTTATACAGGCTCACAGTCTGGTGTAGTATTTAGTTTAGATCCTGGACTAAGGCAATTAAGATGGAGTACGTATTATGGAGGTAATGGTAAAGATGCATTGTATTCAATAGATCTGAATAGCCAAAATGAAGTAGTGATAGCTGGTGGGACTACGAGCACAAATCTGAGTGGTGTAGAAGATGGATATCAGTCGACTAACTCGGGAGGAATAGCGGAAGGTTTTATATGTACATTAGATCCTACTGGTAAAAGTATATTGGGAGCCACATACTTTGGTACATCATCATACGATCAGATATTACTGGCAGAACTAGATCAAGAAGATAGAATATATGTAGCAGGTCATACTGAAGGGAATTTTGGGGTAAAGGGAAATGTCTATAGTAATGCAAATGGAAAACAGTTTGTATCCAGATTTTCTGCTAACCTAGATAGCTTAGAGCTAAATGCTGTGTATGGAAGCGGAAGGAGTCTACCAGATATTACTATAAATGCTTTTTTGGTAGACGAATGTGGTAAAGTATATGTGAGTGGGTGGGGTACAGATTCTGAGCGTGCTGGTCAGAACCTTGGAAATATGCCACTGTCTCCTAATGCTTTTCAAAGTACTACAGACGGACAGGATTTTCATTTGATAGTATTTACAGAAAATCTTGCAGCACTTGATTTTGCTACCTACTATGGGGGTAATCGAACTGGAGATCACGTAGATGGTGGGACGAGTAGATTTGATAAGAAAGGTGTAGTATATCAAAGTGTATGCAGTAGTTGTCCAAATAACTATCCAAGCATGACGCAGATTTCTGATTTTCCTACTACTGCAGGAGCATTTTCAGAGAATAATCCTAGTCCGAGATGCAGTAATGTATCTTTTAAACTAGCAATGGTAAATTACAATCAGAAACCAGAGATGGAAGAAGTTGAGTTTTCTACATTAATAGCAGATACAGTGACAGTTGCAGTTTTTGATTCCTTTGAGTTTAATTATAAAGTAAGAGATCCAGAGATGGACTCGCTGTATGTATCCTTTAACATACCAGAAGACCTGAAGCTAGACTTGGCAGAGTATCAGAGTGAATATGCCGCCATAGGAGAAATAGACGCCTATTTCAAAATGCTATTTACATGTAAAAACGCTGGAGATACGTTTAAAATCGGAGTCCATGCCAGAGATATAGGTTGCCCAGTATTTAACGAGGATACTGCTACTATAACAGTAATAGTGAGCAGGCCGGAGAAGCTGCCGCCTCCAGATGTTATGTGTCTTTACTTTTCACAAAATGATGATCTCAAGATAGAATGGATTTCAACTCCTGAATCCTATTATTTTCATAGAATGTTATTGTATAAGGTCACTCCGTCTGGTCTGGTGTCTGTCATAGATACTGTTTATACGCAGGATGAAGGTATCTATGTAGACAGTGATGTCATAAATCCGAGAAATCAGGATTATACCTACTATTTAGTGGTAGAAGATATTTGTGGATTTCTGGGAGATAAGTCTTACTTACTGAGCAGTACAAAGGAAAGTGAGATCCCCATAGAATCTACCTACTTGAGGACTACTACTGTTTTGAGAGACTCTATTCAGGTGGTATTTTTGAAATCAGATGAACCTGACTTTGGTTCTTACGAAGTGTATAGGTCCAGTAGAGACAGCGGCCCTTGGGCATTTGTAAGGGCTATTTATGATGTAAATGATACTTCTTATATGGATGGTAGTGTGAATGTGAATACTACGTCATACTGTTACAAATTAAAGGTGGTAGATAAGTGCGGACATAATAGTAGGTATAGTAATATTGGTTGCTCCATAGTAATACGAGGAGTTGCTCAAAATAAAAAAGGGCGAACTCCACGGTATTATATGGATCTGTATTGGGATGATTATGTAGATTGGCAAGATGGAGTTTCTAGATACGAATTACTGAGATCAGTAGATACTGGAAATCTGAAACCAATAGTCAGTCTCAATAGTCCTTCGTTAGTATTTACAGATGGTAAATTAGATTATGACTGGGGAGGATACTGGTACTCAGTTTTAGCTTATGAAAATAATGGTGAGCATAATGCTGTAAGTAGAAGTAATGATATCTACCTCATCCAGCCACCAGAGGTTTTCGTACCCAATGCTGTGACGCATAATAATGATGGATTAAATGACTCTTTTGGTTGGGCAGATGTATTCGTCAAAGAGTTTACTATGGACCTATACAATAGATGGGGAGAGAAGGTGTTCTCCACTACTGATAAAAATGACAGATGGTCATCCGTATATAAGAATGGAGACTTGAAGTACAGCAATGTATACATGTGGATAGTGAGCTATTCTGGCTGGGATGGAAATAGGTACTATGATAGTGGTACCGTTACTTTCATTAAGTAGGGTCTACTGAAAAAAGATAAAATAGCACCTTATATTGCTTACCTTCAA
>CAWVTM010000026.1:0-17202 GCA_963933305.1 uncultured bacterium | reverse complement strand
ATATCCATGCCCCCTTCTGTGGTGTAGATGATTACATTTTTACCTGTATTTCTATCTAGTAATACACTCATGTAGTACTCATCTGGCTCATTAGCTCCTGGATAGTATACGTCTTGTGCTATCAGCACTTTATTTACGAACTTTCCAGCTTTGCTTGTCTGTGGAGTTACAAGGGTCATTCCTAGTATGTCGTTTACTACTTGCTGTAGCTCTTCGTCATTTTTGGCTAGTTTTACTCCTCCACCTTTTCCACGACCACCTGCGTGTATTTGTGCTTTTACTATCATCCAGTCAGTCCCAGTTTGCTCACGCAATTTTGCTCCGGCTGCTAGTGCATCTTCTTTTTTATCTATAACTATGCCTTCTTGTATGGCAACTCCAAAAGATTTAAGGATTAGTTTGGCTTGATACTCGTGTATATTCATGGATTTTTTTAAAGATTGCAAAAATACAAGACCTATGGTGTTATAAAACCATTATTAGCAAAAAGTTGATACGTTGGTTAAAATAAAAAAGCACTGCACCGTGCAGAAGAAAAGGAAGAACTTTTCAGAACTGTATAATTCCTATTTTGATGGCAATTGTAAACAGCTCTCTCGGTGATGAAATTAGGCGTTCACCGAGAGAGCTAATATGAAATAGTGGAGACTACTAATAAGTAGTACTATTCTCTTATTTGTCCATTTCCGAGGATGTAGTATTTGTTAGTGACTAATTGTTTTAATCCTAGAGGTCCTCTATGGTGTAATTTATCGGTGCTTATAGCTAGTTCTGCTCCTACGCCCATTTGTCCACCATCAGTGAAGCGAGTAGAGGCATTATGGTATACTGCTGCACTATCTATTTGCTCCATAAATGTAGATGCGTCTGCTGTGTTCTCAGTTAAAATAATATTAGAATGTCCACCTGAATATGTATTGATGAATTCGATGGCGTTTTCTAATCCGTCTACAGTGCCCATTGCGGCTTTTTTAGATAAAAACTCTTCACTCCATATACTTTTACCATTAATTTCAGCTGTGGTTTTTAGGCACTTGAGTAGGTCATCTGTGGCTATAATCTGTATATCATGCTTGTTTAATTCGGATTCTATCTTTTGAGCAATATCCTCAAAATGAGGATGCTTTCTGTCTATTAAAACTTTATCTAAGGCATTACAGCCGGATATTTTATCTGTTTTTGCATTTACAATAACAGGAATTACCTTTTCTGTATCGGCATCTGGAGCTACGTAAGCGAAATTATTTCCTCTACCACTAACCAATACTGCACATTTAGCATGTTCTTTTACAAATGCAATAAGGCGTTCACCACCTCTAGGTACGATTAAATCTAATTTTTGGTCTGGATTTTTCAAAAACTCTTGAGTTGTATCGCGATCCATTTTTAAATACTGAATCCAGTCTTTTTCTAACCCATTTGCTTCTAAAGCCTTGTGCCAGCACTTGATCAGTTCCTCGTTACTCGTATGTGCTTCTTTCCCCCCTTTTAATAGGATTTTATTATTTGCCTTAAAAGCTAAAACAGCAGCTTCAATGGTAACATCAGGTCTAGATTCATAAATAATCATAATAGTACCAAATGGAGCAGTTCTGTTTTTGATATTTAACCCATTTTTCAAGTTTTCTTCGCTAATGATATTTCCTACTGGATCCGCTTGTTGTTTTACCTCACCTACAGCTCTGATCATATCATTTATCATCGCTTCATTTACCACTAGCCTATCATATAAAGCTTGATCATCTCCAGTATAAGATTCTAAGTCTTTTTTATTTGCCTCTATGATTGAGAACCTATTTGCATCTAGTTCGTCAATCATAGATTGCAGCACGTTATTCTTTGTTAGTGTTGTTAATAATTTCATTTACTCTTTTTTAGTGTTATTAGAATGAATCGTTTTACCCCTTATGATATATTTTAGTGCCTATATCCTTACCACTTACTATATCTATAATGCAGTTATCTTGCTTGCCATTAGCAATATAAGTCGGGATGTTCTTTGCAGCTGTTTTCTTTGCGATATTCAGTTTGGAGGCCATTCCTCCTCGTCCTTCTCCTTCTTTCTTTTTATTTTCTTGTATGAATTGTTCTACTTTTTGATCGGTACTTACTGATTTTATTAAGCGAGAATGTTCATCTTCTGGATGACCATCATATAGGCCGTCTGTATCTGTTAGGAGTATGAGCATGTCGGCTTGTATCAGTTCTGCGACTAAGCTAGCTAGCTCATCGTTATCACTAAACATAGACATAGCCAGTGAAACAGTATCATCTTCATTCGCTATTGGCACTATTCCTTGACTCAAAAGCCCTTCATAGCAGTTAATCATGTTTTCACGATGTTTTCCTTCATCAAAATCTCGTTTAGTAGCTAATACCTGTGCACAACGCATTCCGAAACTGTGGAAAATACTGTAATAATGCCGCATCATTCTCGGCTGGCCTACTGCTGAATATACCTGCCGTCTGATGGTTTCGTCTTCTATTTTGTTATCATCTAAGACTTCTTTACCTGCAATTACTGATCCTGAAGAAATTAAAACTGTAATAATATCCTCTTCATATAACTGAGCAATTTGAGCAACTAGTTTTTCAAGGATAGGTAACACGATTCGGTGATCTTTATTGACCATTACATTGGTTCCTACTTTGATTACTACCCGTTTTTTATATTCCATATTTTTTTGGTGTATTTTTATAAATTAATTTCTGCTAATTGACATTGTTCGCACAACCAATGAATTGTTGGTATTTAAGATTTTAATATTTACACGAATTTCGCATAAAACATCTTAACTGATTTGCTGTCAGCGCTTTAGTTTATCGTAAATTAAAATCGCTTTGATTTTTTTGGGGTTTGATGAACCAACATCGCCAATGTACTCATTTTATTAAGTCTGGCAAGTTAAATCAGAACTTTAATTGTTTGAAGTTTAATAAGTAGGGGCAGTTTATTGGGTTATGAGTTTATCTGCCGCGTGTTTTTTGATTTAATAATCATAGGAGGTATTGTATTCATTATCGGGGTATATATCACAAATATCCGTCTTCTACTGTGCTCAGGTATGTGTCTATGATGGTAATCCATAGTGGTAGGGAATTTATGGAGGTGAAAAGTCAATACCCTATTGTTATGATAATTTTAGTTTAGTGATTATGTCCCGCGTGTTCGTCTATTATATCTTTAGTAGGTTCCACAGCTTCAGTTCTGACGCCATCTCTAGGAGTTACATTTACCAAGAAAATCAAGTTGATTTCCCCGATATTACTCTCTAGATTTATTCCTTTGGCTTGCTGCCCCAGTCGAAGATTTGTATTAAAAGTAGCTACTATTGAGTCTTGTGCACCTGGGGCTATAGGGTATTTCGGAAACTCAGCCACAGTGCAGCCACAAGTAGGAGCTACTTTGAAGAGTTGAACATCGGTGCTTCCAGTGTTTTTGAAACGATAGATTATTTTTAATTGTGTGCCTTCGGGAATACTATCAAAGGTTTGAGATTTAGCCTCGAACTCTATGGTAGGTTTCGTCTGAGCGTAGCTTACTATGCTAGTTATCAATAGTACTGCTAAAATGCATTTTTTCATCTGTAATCAGTTAGACCGTTATCTCTCTGTGATAGTTGCGTATGATACCTATTCTCCTCTCATTCGGTTCTTGCGTTCGAGATAGATGAGGGTACCGTTTTGGTTTTTCAATAATATTTTAGAAAGTACATCTATGTACAGTACACTGAAATCGTAGGCTATGCCATCTATACTAAATGTGAGGTGTTCACTCTTTTCGTTGTATTGGATAGCGACTGTTCTTATCTCTGTAGGATAGCTAAAGCTAATACTTTCTTCTCCGAAGTTTATTTCGACATTGAATACTTGAGAAGTTCCGTCTTCAGCAGGAGTCGCTGGACATATTTTGCATATTTCTATTTGATTTTCTTTTATCTTCTCTGGAATGCATTGTGCAGTCCAGTCACCTGCTAGTTTAGCTGATATGGTTTGTGCTGTAAGCTTATGAGCTGTCATTACTAGACAAATGAGTAGGAAATATTTCATATATTTTTAATTTAAGGTTTAACTGAAGTTCTTTAAAAACGGTTTTCTTGTAGGTTCTGTTCGTTTATGCTGGATCTACATCTATAACTATCCTTGCTTTACTAAATTCTTTTTGAGTCTCGAGTTGTGTAATAGCTGCTACGAGCTTTTGTTTTTGCTCTCGTATTTTAGCTCCATTATTTTCCACTTTGAGTACGAAGTTCAGGATATACCAGTTTCTAATACGACTGACATACGGTTTTTCAGGACCTAGTAAGCTGGTACCAAAGTAAGCTATAAGATGGTTCTTGGCAGTGTTGCCTATTTTATATAACTCTAGAGCATCCTTGTGTTTGAGTTGTATTTTTATCAATCTAAAAAAGGGTGGATAATCATAATCTTTTCGCTCCACTATATCAGATTGATACATACCTAGATAGTCGTGATCTACTATCTTCTGTATGATGTAGTGATCTGGTTTGGAGGTTTGTATATAGACAGTACCTTGTTCTTCTCTTCGTCCGGCCCTTCCTGCTACTTGTGTCATTAGTTGATAGGCACGCTCATTGGCTCTGAAATCGGGAAAATTGATGAGGTGGTCAGCGTTTAGAATTCCTACGGTACTCACCTTTTCGAAATCTAGGCCCTTAGCTACCATTTGTGTACCTATCAGCACATCTATTTTACCTTCAGCAAAGGCCGTAATAATTTTGCTGTGTGCATTTTTTAGCCTAGTGGTGTTATAATCCATACGCTTTACTTTGAGGTCGGGTAAATAGAGCAAAAGTTCATCCTCTATTCTCTCTGTTCCGTATCCTATGAGTTCTATTCCGGGGTTTCCGCAGGTAGCACATTGTTTCACTACTTCCTGCGTATAGCCGCAGTAGTGACACCTTAGGTTTTCCTGATATTTATAGTAGGTGAGTGATATATCACAGTTTTGGCATTTTGGAGTCCAAGCACATAGATTACACTCTAGTACAGGTACATATCCTTTTTTATTTTGAAATAAGATGGTCTGTTTTCCTTTACTCTTGGCATCACTTATGGCAGCTAGCAGAGTGTCGCTAAATATTCCTTTTACTCTTTTTTGTTTTTTCTGCAATTGCATATCTACTACTTCTATCTGTGGTAGTTTAGCATCTTTATACCGAGACTTTAGAGTGACAAGAGCATACTTTTCGTGTTGTGCATTGTAAAAGGATTCTACCGCAGGAGTGGCACTTCCTAGGATTATGTTTATCTTATGTTTGGCTGCTATGTAAAGTGCGGTGTCTCTAGCGTGAAAACGAGGGGCAGGCTCATGCTGCTTAAAGCTACTCTCGTGCTCTTCATCTACCACTATAAGCCCTAGATTAGTAAAAGGCTGCAGCACTGCACTTCGGGTTCCTACTATAAGGTAAGGTTTGCCACTGGCTATAGCTTGATACACTTCTAGTCGTTCATTCGTACTAAACTTGCTGTGAGAGACCAGCAGTTTATCCCCGAAAAATACAGATAGCCGTTCTATAAGTTGACTTGTAAGTGCTATTTCAGGGAGTAAAAAGAGTACTTGCTTTCCGTTATCTATTTGCTCTTTTATGAGATGTATATAGATGTGTGTCTTGCCACTACCCGTTACTCCATAGAGTAATGCCGGTTTTGGATGGAGGAAGGCCTGCTGTACCTCTTCGTAAGCTATCAGTTGATCCTCATTGAGGTCCTCTAAGCTAGCTATATCTTTTGTAAAACTCAGGCGAGACTTTTGCCTACTCTCTTGTATAAAAATGCTCTTGTCTATTAATGCATTTATTGTAGCATTTTTAACCTCTTGCTTAGCTAGTTCAGTTTTCTCGCACTCTCCTGTGATACCATACCTAGCTATGAAGGTCATTATTCCGTGAAGTTGCTTTTTAGCTCGTGTTTCTAATTCGTCGAAGAGGAGGTTCAGTGATTTGTCATCTTGTACATTCTTAGCTACAGAGATGTAGTTGACCATTTTAGGTGTATAGACCTCCTGTATGTCTTCTTTCATTAGAATTACTTCTTTCTGATAAAGCGATTTTACGTATTTATAAATTTTGGCAGTCTGGAGGAGAGCTCCAGCTTGAGTAATGGTCATCTCTTTACTAGCTCTTATGGCATCTACTAAGATGATTTCCTTAGTATCTAAAACTATATCTCCATCTGAGTAGCTGGGGTGTATGATCAGTTTAGCTTCGCCCTCTAGTTTTAGACTAGCTGGCATAGCTGCATTGAAAACTAAGCCTATGGAAGTAGCATAGTAGGAGGCTATCCAAGCCCAAAGAGAAAGTTGACTTTCATTTACGATAGGTTCATTATCTAGTATGTCTACTATATACCTAGCTTGGTATAATTTAGGTGGTGACTCTGAGATAGTATGGATTATACCTGCCATCAGTTTTTTCTTGCCAAAAGGTACACTTACCCTTTTCCCTATGATGACCTCTTCATTAAGTTCAAAGGGAACTCTATAGGTGAATGTACTGCGTATGTTTAGTGGTAGTAAAACCTCTATAAATAATGTCTGTCTAAGGTCTAAAGTGTCCAATTAGTGTAATTATCGGTGATAAATCGCTCAAAGCTAAATTAAAACTCAACAACAGTGACTACATTCGTGTATAAGTGAAGAAAAAAGCGTTAAAATACATTTTAGGTTTATCCGTCTTATCTCTGTTTTTCTGTTTTTCAGGATGCATAGAAGAAACTATTATAGAGGTGACGGAGACGCACGCTGGCACAGACCAGTCTCTTCAGGTCTATAATGAGCTATTGTCGACTTATGATATTGTAGAAGATTTTGTTTCATCTGCAGATATGTTTATGAAAAAGGACGAGTCATTGCTACCACCAGAAGTAGTGGTGACTGTGATAGACGCTATTTATGCAGATGGTGATGGTGTCGAGGTTGTCTTGGATTTTGGAGAGTTAGGAGCTAAGCCTCACGGCTTACTGTGTAAAGATAAAAAGTATCGGGCAGGTAAATTACGGATTACTGCTGATAAGCCATACGGAGAATCCGGTGCGAAGGTCTCAATTACTTTTCCAGAAGACAATCCATTTTACTCCGGATCTGGTGATAAGATGATGCGTATAGCTGGAAACATTGTTGTGCATCGTATTGAGGATAACAAGGTAAATATGCACTGTACCTCCCTTCAGTTTTATGACGGGGAAGAAGAAATAAGTTTAGTAACTGACCTTATGATTGAAAAAACAAATGATGCAGGGGCGGGCATTATAGATGATGAGATGTCACTTAGCGGAGAGGTGCTCTTAGAGACAGTGACAAGCCAAGTCAAACTTACCATCATATCACCTTTAAAGAAGAAGTATACGCTAGACTGTGCTCAGCATATCATAGCAGGTCATTTAGATGTAGATCAGTCCACTAGTGTTTCTAAGATTACGGTAGATTTCGATCCTATGTCAGATGAGGCTTGTGATAATAAAGTATCCATTACTATTAATGGGAAAACACTCTTCTACGAGTATTAAAGCTCAGCAGGGTAGGTAAAGTATACCAATTCCTTTTTGCACTTTAGTGTGTTTTTAAAATCATCTGTGTGTAAACGGATACAACACACCCCCGATGTAGGAATGCCACTTGTGTTTATATTAGCTAGACGGAGAAATGCTTCTGTAATCCCCGGATTATGAGCTAGGAGTAATACGGTGTCTATCAGGTGATTCACTTCCTGTAGTTTAGCGAGTATTATTTCTGACGAAGCCAAGTAAAGTTCAGCATCAAATTTTGTCTGTGCTCCTTCAAAAAGTGGGGATAACAGACTCCAAGTCTCCTGCGTGCGTTTAGCATCAGATACCAATACGAGTTCAGGTATAATGCCTCTTTTTTTTATAGATGCACCCATCAAAGGAGCGTCGTGTACACCTCTCTTATTAAGCGGACGCTGATGATCTGTAAGACCAGCTAACTTCCAGTCAGACTTAGCGTGCCTCATTAGTATAACGTGTTTCATGATTTTCTTACCGTATTAGCAAATAGTAACCAGCCTACTATATAGCACAAACCTCCGATAGGAGCAAACATGGCAAATACATCAAGTTCAATTCCAAGCAAGTCTTTAGTAGCGTGCAGTACCAGACTAAGTGAGAAAAAAACCATTCCTGTATAAATGAAGATATTAGTCAGTATACTGAATGTATCCTTTACAATAAAAGTCAAATTTATAGCTAATAGTCCTAGAGCATGTATGATAAGATATCTTAAGCCAGTGTTGTACGTGTCTAGCTGATCAATACTAAGTTTACTCTCTAAACCGTGTGCTCCAAATGCTCCTAAGGCTACGTATACTGAACAGATGATGGCTGCTATCAAAATATGTGTAGTAGGTTTTTGTTTATTCATCCTATTTTTGTTCGAAATTAGATGAAATATGAGTAAATCAATAATTCTTATTGGATTGGTTCTATTATTTGGGTCTTGCATAAAAGATCTTACTGAGACTGCTGATAAAATTCAGAATATAGATGCGATACAATGGAACCCTACTATAGCTGCTCCTTTAGTGTATTCAAGGTTGAAACTGGAGGATTTACTAAAACAAGGAGTTGTAGATCAGTACCTGAGAGTAGAGAGTGACGGGAGTATGACCTTGGTCTATTCAGATATGTATGAATCAGAAGGAGCAGAGAATATACTTCGGCTAGATGATCAAAATTTTTCGGAGACATTTGCTCTTACACCAGCTCAGGTATCTACATTAAATACTGAAGGCGAAGTAAACGTACTTTTTAATAGAGCGTTACGATACAGCTTTGGTTCTAGAGAGCTAGATAAACTTTGGTTTAAAAATGGAACTATGGATCTGAGGATAAGCAGTACACTAGAACACGACATTAGCTTATCATTCACTATAAAGGAAGGCATGAAAGCAGGGAGTACATTTAGCCCTACTGTGACTGCAGCATACACATCACTTCCCAATAGTGCAAGTAGTACTGAAGATTTAGCAGGTCTCGAAATAGATTTTACCAAGACTGCACAAGGGTATTCAGAGATAGAAGTAGATTTAGAATTTACGATTACTAAAAAAGGAAGCAATAGTATAAAACCGCTAGAAACTATAACTTTTGGGATGGAGCTACTAAATCAGGCATATAGTAGAATAGACGGCTTGTTTTTAGATTTAGACTTCTCTGGTGGAGGAGATACGCTAAAGATTCCATTTTTTGATAATAGTAACGGTGGGAGTTTTACATTGACAGATCCGCGATTGAAGTTTGTCATAGATAACTCTATTGGTATACCTTTAATAGCTAGAGTTACTAATTTTGAGGGATTTAGTAATACCAATAACGCTATAAATCTCATTGGGTTGCCAGATCCTATCCCTATTCCTGTAGTGACTAAAGCAGAAATAGGAACGGTAAAAAGAGACTCTTTTGAGGTGAATAAAAGTACCACTAATCTGGCAGATTATTTGAATAATAAACCCGCTAAGAATGTGTACACCATAGATATCAAAGTAGGAAGTGGTTCAGACGTGAGGCACTCTTTGCTAGATAGATCTTTGCTCAGAGCCAAAGTAGATATTGAAATACCTCTAAGTGGGACGGCTAGAGGTTATGTTATAGAAACTATCCAGCCTTTTGATTTATCACTAGATAATGCCGAGCAAGTGGAGGAAGTGCTGCTAAGACTGTATACTGAAAATGGATTTCCTATAGATGTAGAAACGCAGATCTATTTTGAAGATAGCCTAACTAACACGGTACTAGACTCGCTATTCGGATCAGATATACTCATATTGCCCGCTGCTAATGTAGATGCAAGTGGTAGAGTAGTATCGCCTAATCCTAAAACTGTGGATGCTACGATGGATAATGCAAGCGTAAATCGTTTAAAAAGTGCCAATAGAATTCGCTTGAAAGCTACATTTAATACACCTTTTGATGGAGGAATGCAGCCAGATGTGAGATTCTACACAGACTATGACTTGCTGCTCCAGTTAGGTGTGCAAGCGGAAGTATTAATCGTACAAAAAGTCGGACAATAATGAAAAAGGTAATTGTATTCAGTTTCGTGCTTCTAGGTTCATTGATGTCCAAAGCTCAGAGTAATCTTACGCTGTATAATATGAAACACATTCCGCAGCGATCATCGGTAAATCCGGCACTTACTCCTGACTGCAGATGGTATCTAGGTACACCGGGTCTTTCGTCTATTGATCTTAATTTTAATAGCAATGCTCTCCAGTTTAATCAAATCTCCAGTCCACTAGTACCTAGTGCTAATCCGGGGAAGTATACCCTAGACGTTAGTCAGCTAAGTAATATCTTGGATAACGGTGCCTTTGTACATTTAGGTATGAGTGTAGAGCTGTTAAACTTCGGTTTCAGAGTGAATAAAAGTATGTTTAGCTTTAGTGCTACTGAGAAGATTAAGACGCGAGTTGCTATACCAAAGGATTTTTTAAAGCTAGCCTTTGAGGGAAATGGCGGTGCCAATGTGGGCTATGATTTTAATTTTAACTTTGGGCTAGATATTCTGCATACCAGAGAGTTTGCTTTAGGATATAGTCGATCATTGCTAAAGGATAAACTAACGGTAGGAGGTAGGCTGAAGTATGTACAAGGATTAAATGTCGTAAATACGGTAAAAAATGATGTTGTATTTACTACCCATGATCGTGCCTATGGATATACTGTCAGTGCTGATATAGAGGTTGACGTAAGTACTCCGTTCTTAGATTCTACGCTCACTCCTGAGCAGGCTACTAGAGCTTTGCTTGGTAATGGCAATAGTGGATTTGGTATAGATCTCGGAGCACAGTTAAAACTAACAGATAAGATAAGCTTGAGTGCGAGTATCGTAGATTTAGGTGTTATAAAATGGAACAATAATACGAGCAATATTAAGTCTATAAATGCCGGAGCATCTTTTGATTACAATGGCATAGATGTAATAGATTATATTGGTGATTCTGTATCTGGAGGTGCTGGTTTTGTGGCTTTAGGAGATACCTTGTTAGATGTGTTTGCCTTAGATACTTCTAATAGTTCGTTTACTACGGGCCTTCTCGGAGAGTTTTATCTCGGAGCCAATTTAAATATTACGAAAAATCATAATGCGGGACTATTAGTCTATGGAAGTTTTAATAACAAGCAGTTTTTTCCAGCGGTGACTTTATCTTGGAACTCTATGTTCGGTAAGCTACTAGCACTTAGTGCGAGCTACTCGGTAGTGCGTGGAAGTTATACTAATGTAGGAGTAGGGATGGGGCTAAACTTAGGGGTGGAGCAGTTCTACTTTGCCAGTGATAATGTGCTAGGAGTATTTACAGGCGATGTACAAAATATGTCAGCTCGTTTTGGGTGGAATCACGTAATAGGAAAAAAAAATAAGTAGTGAAATGATTTGTATTAAAAATGGTTTAAGAAAATATGGTATCGTCGGGTTATGCTTAGTAGCCGTAAGTATAGCAGGGTGTAAAAAAGACTATGTAGCGATTAATGATACAGAAATACAGGACTATATAGCATCTAACGGCCTACAAGCTGAGAAGACAGATGAAGGCCTATACTACATTATAAATGAAGAGGGTGAAGGGACTAGACCTACTGTGAGTAATAGAGTCACCGTACATTATAATGGTTACTTACTCAATGGTAATGTTTTTGACTCATCGTATGATAGAGGTGATAAGTCTACTTTTAGTCTTGGTGGGGTTATAGAAGGCTGGAAACTTGGGATTCCGCTAATAAAAGAGGGTGGAAGTATAAAGCTAATAGTTCCGTCTCATTTAGCCTATGGCAGTCAGCCACCCAGCAGATCTATCCCAAAGAATGCAGTGCTGGTTTTTGATATAGAGCTATTTAGCGTCTTGTAAATAAGATACTAAATACGTAGCAGACTGGATTTATAATAGGAAAGCACAGCAGTGTAAACCATGCTCATGAGGAACTTATACGTTTCTGAATTACGTACTATCGATTTGGGTGTATTTTACTCATTTATCAATTGAATAAAGGCATCGAAATCAGGACTTATTTTCTGGTAGTTACCCTGATTTCTAAACCATGTAAGTTGTCTTTTGGCATAGTTCCTGGAGTGTTGCTTTATTTTTTCTACCGCATGTTCTTTGGTCCACTCTCCACTGAAGTTTTTGAAAAACTCTGTATACCCTACGGTATGCAATGCATTTAGCTCTTTGTATTCATATAGATCCTTAGCTTCATCCTCTAGTCCGTCATTCATCATTATGTCCACACGAGTATTAATTCGCTCATAGAGAGCATCTCTGTCTCTGTCCATATAATAATACTGCGTGTTGTATTCCGCCTTCTTTTCTTTTTGTTGGTTATCGGGACTGTCGCTTTGTGCAATTTCTATGGCTCTCATTAGTCTCTGAGGATTACTATAATCTACAGTTTCTTTTGATATTTTTGCTCCTGTGGCAATATCTTGGATAGCATCTATACCTTCTGACTTCAGTATGAAGCTTAGTTGCTCACGCAGCTGTTTATTTTGCTGAGGTAGTGCATCTAGTCCTTCGGTAGCTGCTTTTATATATAAACCTGTACCACCAGTCATTATTACGGTATTCTGTCTTGCAAATAACTTAGCTAGTAATGCGTCGACTTCTTGCGCATACATACCAGCATCATAGGGACTGTGTATACTATGGCTCGCTATGAAGTGGTGTTTCACTTCTGCTAGTTCTTCTCTGGTAGGTCTAGCTACACCTATTTTCATTTCTTTAAATAGCTGGCGAGAATCACAAGATAGTATTTCAGTATCAAAGTATTTTGCTAATTTTATTGCAAAACTTGTTTTACCTACAGCGGTAGGTCCTGCTACTACTATGAGTCGCTTAGTCTGTTGGTTTTCCGTCATTTATCTGGCTTTCGTCTATTTCAGACTCATCTACCTGATCACCGAACAGGTTAAAATCGTCTTTTTCTTCTTCTTCTTCTTCTTCCTCGTCGTCATCCTCTATCTCATCATGTAAACCGTCTATAAGGCTATCCGCCTCCTTAAATAGTTTAGCACTGGGATCGTCTATTATTGTCTTTGGATCTACAAATTGTTTAGGAGCCACTCCTTCAGATTTGAAAATAGCTGGATATTTAGTAGCTGCATCTCCTTTATAAAGCTTTACTACTTCTGCTCTAAGATTCCAATTGCCTTCTTGTGGATCGTAGTTATAAAGAAATTTTTGATGTGGATCATCTATAAATTTACCTAGTTCACTTGCTCCAGCAGCATTTGCACTGGGCTTAGGATCCGTACAAAACTCTTCGTCTCCCCTCCACGAATCATTCGCTTTATAAAAGGAAGCTGTACGTGTTTTGTCAAAACCTATTGCTTCTTGTATGGTATTATGAAAATCTCTGAAAGTGTTTTTGGCACCTACATCTATGATGCGTTCTACATCACTTACGTCTTCAAACGTTACTCTAAATCTAAAGATTAAACTCATTGTATTTGCAAACCTAATTGTTTTCCTTTTTCTATGACAAATTTATATGCCTGATTGTAATCATTGGTAATCACTCCATCAAGAATAGCATCTTTTAATGCTGTTTTTATCTGACCTATTTCACGGCCAGGCCCTATCCCAAAGATATCCATTACCTGCTGGCCGTCTATCGGTGGTTGCCAGTTTCTTATTCTGTCTCGTTCTTCCACGGCTGCTATGTTATGTTCTACATTAACTAAGTTAGCCTGAAATCGTTTTTCTTTATCCTTATTTTTTGTGGTGATGTCACTCTTGCATAGGAGAATAAGGTTTTCTAGATCTTCTCCTGCGTCAAATATGAGACGACGTACCGCAGAGTCTGTAATACAGTCCTTAGTCAGGGCTATTGGCCGAAGGTGAAGCTTTACTAAGTTTATGACCTTTCGCATAGGCTCACCTAGTGGAAGTTTTAGTCTTTTAAAGATAGGTCTCACCATACGCGACCCTTTATCTTCATGACCGTGAAATGTCCAGCCCTCTCCTTTTATGAATCGCTTAGTCGGTGGTTTTGCTATATCGTGTAGTATAGCAGACCAGCGTACCCATAGGTCTGTAGTTTTTTCGCAGCACTGATCAAGTACCTGCAGCGTATGATAAAAATTATCTTTATGTCCTTTTCCTTCACGAAACTCTATTCCCTGAAGCTTCACCATCTCTGGAAAAAAAAGATGTAATAGTTTGGTGTCAAATAAAATTTTGAAGCCGATACTTGGCTTTTTACTTCGTATTATTTTATTGAGCTCGTCTGTGATACGTTCTTGAGAAATAATCTCTAATCTACTCGATTCAGACTTTAAGGCTTGGAACGTTTCCTCTTCTATTTTAAAATCCAATTGAGTTGCAAATCTAACCGCACGCATCATACGCAGAGGATCGTCACTAAAGGTGATCTTAGGCTCTAGCGGAGTTTTAATTATACCAGCTTCTAAGTCTTGTAATCCACCGAATGTGTCTATTAGCTCCCCATAGTTTTGTTCATTTAAGCTGATAGCTAGCGTATTGATGGTAAAATCTCTGCGATAGATGTCATCTTCAAAAGTACCATCTTCTATTTTAGGTTTACGACTGTCGCGGTCGTAAGACTCTTTGCGAGCACCTACGAATTCAAATTCCCAATCAGTAGTCTTAATCTGTGCAGTCCCAAAATTTTTAAAAACATTGAGATGAGAACCTTTTATTCTCTTTTTTACAGCTTCGGCTAGTGCTATGCCACTGCCTACTGTCACGAAATCTACATCTTTGGACTCTCTATTTAAATAAATATCTCTCACAAAACCGCCTACCACAAAAGTCTGGAAACCCAGTTTTTGGGATTCCTCAGATACTATACTGAAGATAGCGTGTGTGAGCTCTTTTTGTAACACGGGGCGAATGTATTCATTATACAATGATAGAATAAGAGAATGAATCAATAATTATTATAATCTTGGTTAGTTGAGAATATAATTTTGTAGTCTTCCGTTTTTTTAAGCCACCTTCTGAGTTTTGAGAAAAGCATTAGTTTATGTTTTTTTGAGTAGAACACTTTTCGTAATTGCTCTAAATTTTGAAATTTGAGCGATAAAGAGATTTAAATTCAAGTTATAAACGCAACGGATAAGGCGAGCTTTGCAGGAATACAGGTTTGAAAAATGTGCATCAATTTTTAGGTGGAAATGCACCCTGTCCGCCTCTGGAGGAAAGTCATATCCTCAGTTATGCCAAGCCTGCCTTGCCATAGGCAGGAATTTATAAAGACCAAATGGGCGATACGGAGTCCGAATACTCCTGTTGTTTGATTACTTAATCCGTATAAGAGTTGCGAACTGTTGCGACTAGGTAAGATGACACTAATGTGGTACTGAGTGATTATAAATGAGTTGTGTGTTTTTGATGTATTTATAATTTACACTGCGTTTTAAAGCTGAAGTCTTTTCAAATCAGATTTCATGAAGGGATTGGAAATATGTAGTAAGTCTTTTCTTTGTAATATCAGAGAATGGAGACAGTGTCCCATATCAAGTTTAGCTGTATTAAGAAAAAATGATAAAACAGATCTTTAATTATTATGTGGTGCTTAAGTCTTGCTGGATAGTATTGCTATTTCAGGTGCTTGGTATTGTTGCACTGATAGTGATGGAGCAAGGCAAGGATATTTTACAAGCCCTGAGTTTTACGGCGAGTTATCCACTCCGAGTGCATACTTGGTTGGCACTATTTGGTGTAGGTTGGTGGAGCTGGCAGAGTTGGCGAGCATCACGCGTCATACTTCATTTTACCACTTTTGATTTTCTGAAGTTTAATAGCAGATATGCACTTAGGGCTCAGGTACTGATACCACGTGCACTTGGAGTGTTACCTATTCTTATACTAGCCTACGGCTTATTGCAGGTAAGTTCTTGGGGTAATCCTCTTATTTATCTCTGTCTCTGCTTGGCAGTTTGGTTATTTTTATTCTACTATCTACGTAAGGATATTGTTGTGCTTTTTTTAAGTAGAAACAAGCTCAAGTTTTTAAACATACCAGACTATATCCAGGTTAAAAACGAAGCATATCCACCTCGCTTTATTTGGGCTAAACAAGGACGATGGGTTGTATTTAGAGTACTCTGTATCATAGCTATTTTTACTTTAGTAGTACTCTTTCCAGTTACATTTCCTCAGTTCTTAGGCTCCTCTGCTATTATCCTGTTCGCACTAGGTGCTTGGTTAGTTTTAGCCATATTGCTTGACTATGCCGAGAAGCGATTTCGTTTTCCATTCACATTTACAGTGATAGTTATGGTGATAGGTTTTAGTTTTTTAAATAATAATCATTCTATCCGCACTTCAGGGGAGCTGTCAGTAGATAGACCTGCTATAGCTGCTCATTTTGACCAGTGGTATGCGAAGCGACAGCTCACTGAGGATACAGTTTCTATCATATTAGTAGCGGCTCAAGGTGGTGGTGTGCGCTCAGCTTATTGGACAGCACAGGTACTCTCAGAGCTTGACGAAACTAATTCTGAGTTTGATAAAAACACATATGCTTATAGCACAGTGTCAGGGGGTACACTTGGCGTGGCGACTTATAAGCAACTGAAAAATAATAAGTTAGATGATAAGCGACAATTGTCGCACGCTATTCTTAATCAAGATTTTTTGGCCCCTGTATCCTCTTGGCTTGTAGTCCCTGATTTACTTCAGAAGTTTTTACCTTTTCCTATCAATAGTTTGGATAGGGCAAAAGCATTAGAATACTCTTGGGAGAAAGCTGCACAGATAAATGGTAAGTCTCTATTTAGTGAAGGATTTATAAAGACTATGGGAGAAGATGAGTGTATATATTTATTTAACAGTACTCGAGTAGAGAACGGATTTAGAACACTCATTAGTAATGTAAAAACACCTAAAAGTATCTTCTCGCTATCAGAGGACTTTTTTAAAGTGACCAATACAGATATTCCTATTAGTACTGCAGTATCTCTAAGTTCACGTTTCCCCTTTCTGACTCCACCCGGACTAGTCTATGATAAAAACGGTAATAAGTGGGGACATCTAGTAGACGGTGGATATATAGAGAATATGGGAGCTACCGCTATGTTAGAGCTTTACGACTACCTGCGTAAGAGATGCAAACTAATGGGATATACTGCCAAATTTCAGCTTCTCTTCATCAAAAACACAAAGGTAGAATATACCACGGAAATCACTGGAATGCACGAAATAT
>CAWVTM010000025.1:0-17256 GCA_963933305.1 uncultured bacterium | reverse complement strand
TCGTACTCTGTCAGAATTTCCTCATACAATGGGAAAAAATACTGCGACTTAGTTACCATCTCTTTTAACTTTGATTGCCATCTAGTACCAAAGTAATCTATCTGATTCTTCACTAGCTGATTATACTGCATAGGTACCTGAAAATCCTTAAGACTGCAGTGGTATTCAAATAGTCCTTGACTCACAGGTAATTCACCGAGTTCAAAATAGGTGATCTCGTCACTAAAGAAGTTTGCATTCTCTTTGCAAATCACCAATTCTAAACTACTAGTTTCTGCCATATCAATGGTGTCTATTTGGATAACTACAGCATCTGTTGAGTCTATTGCTGTCAAAGTACTATCTACTTTGGCTTTTCTATCAGTTTTGTCTTTGTCTTTTGGAAAAAAACTGATTTCCAAAGAATCATTTTCTCCTGCCATAGCAAAGAATGAGGAGCATACGATAAATGCTGTAGTTATTGTTGACTTCATATTGTACAAATAAAATAAGATAAAGTGTGATAAAAGAGATGCCTTGCTAACAGTGTTATAAAGTGTTCAATATTATATAAATTTAGCATTATATTGCAGCTAAATAGTGATAAATATGGGTAGTGTTTCAAATCCTTCATTCGGTGACTTAGCAAGAGAAGCTAGCCTACAGCCTCAAGAGAAACTCTTGGCTTTAGGTAAACATAATAAGTCCCTAAGTATAGGTATACCTAAGGAGATCATTTTTCAAGAACATAGAGTTCCACTTTCTCCTATGGCAGTTCAGCTTTTAGTCTCTCAAGGGCATGAGGTGAAGATAGAATCTAATTGTGGTGATAAGGCTAATTTTAAAGACTTAGATTACAGTAGCGGTGGTGGTGAAATCGTATTTGATACACAGACTGTATACCAATGTGACATAATTTTAAAAATAGCACCGCCTACAGAAGAAGAGATCGACCTAATGAAAACTGGGCAGATATTAATTAGTGCTTTTCAGATGTTACGTACCAGTAATGTTATCATTAAAAAGCTTTTGTCAAAAAATATCACAGCTATCGGATTCGAGTTTTTAAGAGATGATGACGGATCACTTCCTATCATACGTAGTATGAGTGAAATAGCGGGCAGAGCATCCGTACTTATAGCGGCAGAGTACTTGAGTAATTATAGCTCTGGAAAAGGTGAACTTTTTGGCGGTATACCGGGTATACAGCCCACACAAATAGTGGTATTAGGAGCGGGAGCTGTGGGTGAGTACGCTATCAAAGCTGCTTTTGGTCTTGGAGCGAGTGTAAAGGTTTTTGATAATAGTCTAGAAAAACTACGTAGACTGGAGAAAAGTCTAGGGTCACGTGTACACAGCAGCACTATAATACCTCAAGTATTGGCTAAAGCACTTTCTGAATGCGACGTAGCTATAGGTGCACTTAGGAGCCCACTAGGACTAAGCCCATGCGTAGTGACAGAGGAGATGGTCACTCGTATGAGACCAAAATCCATCATAGTAGATGTAAGCATAGATCAGGGTGGATGTTTTGAAACCTCAGAAGCTACTAATCACAAGATGCCTGTATTCGAAAAGCACGGAGTACTTCACTATTGTGTCCCTAATATACCTTCTAGATTTAGCCGAACATCTAGTTATGCACTAAGTAATATACTTACTCCATTGCTTGCAGGTATAGCAAATGACGGCGGTATAGATGAATGTCTTAGAAGTCATGAGGGAATGAGAGCTGGAACATATATGTATAAAGGTAAATTAACAAACGCTGTACTTTCTAATAAATATAACATCCCCTGTAGAGAGATTGAGTTTTTACTAGCAGGTCTAAAATAATATCGTCACTCAGAGCACTACAAGTACATAACACTAAATGAGATTATTTTTTGTTCGGCATCCTAGGGACAATGCTTTTTTAGTGCACTGTACGATCTAGAGTACTCAAATTGCTTTGCCTTTTCGATGTCAGAACAAGCTGCTTTTTGGGCGTATACATTTTCTTGTATGAGGTTTATGTTGTGATTTTCCTTGTGTTTACTCTTGATAAGGTTCATATCATTTATAATGGCTAAAGCTCTGTAGTAATATCGTTTACCATCCGAAGGACTTAGTGATACAGCTAATGTAAAATCTTTCTTAGCATCACTATTTTGATCCAATTGAACGTAGCATATGCCTCTGTTCATAAGAGCCTTATGATATTTTGGATCGAGCTCTAGTGCTTTGCTGAAGTCTATCTTAGCTAGCTTATATTGTTTTGGAGCTATGTATGATGTGTCTCTGTTATACATAGCTTTTGAATCGTTTGGCTTTATTTCTAATTATTGCCAGTTGTATGTTTTTTCACAATCAACAAATGGCAATAATAGCAAACTGGTCTGTTTCTTTGTTTTTGAATACAATTTGAACAAGGTAAATGAAACAAAACAGCTATCTTATTTACCCTTAAATAAGTTAGCTAGAGCGCTGGCTGATAAGAATAATTAAAGAGAAAAATAACGGTTTCGGGCACTTTTATTGGAGTACCCGAAGTCTAGCATGGGGACTACTATTTTTACTTGCGTTTTTTACTGTTACCAGTTGACTTAGATTTTGCTTTTCCATTGTATGGATCAATGCCTCTTTTTTTAGCCATTTCTTCTAGTTTCTTCTGCATACCAGACTTCTTTTTGACCTTTATTTTTTTCTTTTTACTCTCGACTATCTGCAAGCGAAGCTTGTCTTCGTCTATCACAAATTTACGGATAACAAAGTTTTGTATAACTGTGATACAAGTGGATAGGAAATAGTAAAAGGATAATGCAGCAGCATAATTATTGAAGAAACCTAAGAACATTACAGGCATTACATACATAATAGTCTTCATCGGTCCCACCATTTGTCCACTGTTTTGACTATTCATATATGTATAAAGTATAGTCACTGCAGTCATCATAAGTGTAAATAAACTTACGTGATCACCATAGAAAGGAATATCAAATCCTAAATCATAAATACTATCATACGTACTAAGATCATCTGCCCACCATAGACTCTCCTGACGAAGCTCTATACTTGCCGGAAAAAATCTAAACATAGCAAAAAGAATAGGCATTTGAACAAGCTGTGGAAGACATCCTCCTAGCGGGCTTACTCCCGCTTGTTTGTAGAGCTTCATCTGCTCTTGCTGAGCTTTTTGAGCGTCATCACCGGTACGTTCCTTTATCTCATCCAGTTCTGGCTTAAGCATACGCATCTTTGCTGTACTCTTGTACACCTTGTACATAAAAGGAAACAACGCCATTTTGATAGTCAGCGTGAGCAGAAGAATAATTAGACCATAATTACTGAAGAAATTACTCAACCAATTGAAAAAAGGAATAATTGCCAACTTGTTTACCCATCCAAAAATTCCCCAACCTAGTGGGATTATTTTTTGCAACTCAATGTCTTGTTCTTTTAGTGAGGGGTAATGATTAGGCCCGTAGTACAAGTCCATATCCTCTAGCACACTCTTTTGCTCTAATTGTATGTAAAACTGTGCTTTAGCTTCCTTCACGTATACACCATCTTCACCGGGATCCTTTATCTCTATTTGTGTGCCATCCTCAGTAAATTGAGCATTGTGAATCAGTGTCTGATTAAAGAATTTTTGCTTGAATGAAACCCACTTTACATTAGCTGTAAGCGTTTCCTCATCTTCGTCACTTGTCTCACTGAGATAGTCTACATCATCATCACTTGTATACTTGAAATATACGGTGGTCGCTGCTTTTTCATCTTTAAGTGTTTTTTCTTGACCTTGTAGCTTAGTTTTCCAATCTAACGTAGCAAATCTATTGTTTGGTGCTAAAATGTTTGGCATACCGTCAAACTGTACCTTATAATCTACCTTATAGCTATTAGGAGCTAGTGTATATGTCTGTTTTATGGATGCACCATTATCCAATGCTAGAGTATAGACTATTTCATCTTCATTATTAGTTACAACAGTGAAATTTTTATTTCTAGTATTTATCACTACTCCACTGGCTAGCGGAAAAGTATACCCAAGCTCCATCTCGTCTCCTTCAAAGAGAACTAACGCCGAAGAATCATAACGCTGATACTCTTTAAGAGTAACCTTATTTGGTACTCCTCCTCTAGTAGTGAAATCTATGCTAATTAACTCATTTTCAAGCATGGTAATGCTTTCAGAGACCAAATCATTACTGCTGGTATCACGCATGGAGATAGTAAAATCTTCATCTTTAGTGATGGTAGTAGGTGACTTATCCGTGTCTTTAGCAGCATCATCTACTACCTCAGTCTTGTCCGCATTCGTTTCCTCTAGCAGCTGCTGATTGTCTTTATTAAAATACCAGAAACCTGCAAATAGTCCGAGTATTAGTATATATCCTATAGTGGAATTTCTCTCCATGTTATTTAAGTAGGTGCGAATGTAGACCTATTCGCTAAATAGCGAAATATTACAATGAGAAGTAAGACATAAATGAAGATAATTGTGATAAACTCTTCAGCATCTTATTGTCTGTACTTCTACCTGCCTTTGCCACAGGAAACTCCATTTTGGCTATAAGTGCTAAGGCATTCTGATCATTGCCAAAGTGTTTCATCAAGTAGACTTTTCTATTTTCAAAGTAGGCCTCTGAGTAGTCAAGAAGTCTATACTCCTCTATTTTAGCTACTAGTTCAGTCCAGTTTTCTCCGATAGAACATAGTTTTTCAAGTCCGCTATCTGCTACCATTAGTGGATTTACTACTGCAAATTTACCACGATACAATGCGTTTAGCAGTTTCAGTTTTATCCCAGTATTTTGATTGGTATGTAGCACATTTATATGTGCCTCTTTTATGAGTAAGTGTATCGCATCAGTAGTTAGGTTTGTTCGGAGCTCTATGTTAGCATATTTCTCGCAAAGCATCTGCAATTCTTTCGGGGGATGATTTCCTGCTATCACACAGTGAATATCTACTTTAGAAAACACATTGACCGCTAACTCCATAGCCGCTTTATAGTTTTCGGGTACGGCTAGGTTTCCGTGATATAATAAGTACTGTCCTCTCGCCCCTGGATAGGCTATCTCAGTGTTACTATGAAACGCAGGAAGATACATGCTCTTACCGTATTTTTTCTGAAAATGCTTGGTATCGTTAGGGCTAATGGCTGCTATAAGATTAGCGTGTTTTAGTACTCTCTCGTACTTGCTTAGTTTTTCTGCTTCTATTCTAAAAAAGTACTTTTTAAAATATCGCAGCTCAGATTTCTCTAAATGCTTGTAATAATGGTGCTCTATATTATGTGTACGAACTATTTTAAACCTGTTTTTTAAAGATGCATCTGCGAGATGGAAGGTGCAGTGAAGACCTTCAAACAGTATGGGTGCATTGTCTTTTCTTAAATTAGCAAGCAGTACTTCACTGCTTCTAGAGTTTACTATATAAGGTACACTTCCAATAAAAGGATTTTTATACGTGCTACGCTTGTAGTAATGAAGTTCTTTGCAATACTTCTTAAGCTTTGCTGTGCTTTTCTGACGACCATATTGATACATGTGGAGTACTATCTCCACTCCCGCCTTGTGAAGTGCCTCTATCTTATGATAAATGTCTATCACTCCACCATAATCTGCTGGATAAGGTACATCAAAAGCTATGATATGTAATCGGTTAGACGATATCTTCATATACGGTTAAAAGTGTTTTTTCTTCATTAGACCACACTAAATCTTGGGCTGCAAGTACGCAGTTTTTTTTTAATTTAACATATAGGTCGCTATCATTTAACAATAGATTCACGGCTTTTACTATGTCGAGTGACGATGCAGTGGCATATACAGAGCACTGATACTTCTCTTCTAGTGCCATATATTCTGGAAATGGATTAGTAATGGCCGGTAATCCAGCGTGTACATAATCAAAATACTTATTGTTCAATGAATAGAAATAACTCAACCCTAAATTCTCTGAAACGTTAATTCCTGCAAAAGCACTGACTGTGAGTGGTGGCAAGTCTGCGGGATCCATCATTCCTAGAAAACTGACCTTATCTGTGATACCTAAATCTGTTACTTGTGTCTTGAGTTCCTCTTCTATATCTCCGCTTCCAGCTATTTTAAGTTGCAGGTCTATCTCAGGCATAGCACCCACGAGAGCTTCTAGGCCTCTTCCTTTATTTAAGGCACCTTGGTAGAGCAGATAGGGTTTTGCTGAAATAGAAAGTGGCATTGGCTTTTTGGTAGGACAGTTTCTCACTACGTGAAATTTTACTCCGTACTTTTTCTCGTATTCTTCCGCTATTTTACTCCCTACCGTAATAGCAGTAGATACCTTAGGCAATAAAAACTGCTCTATGGCTAACCAAACCTTGCGTTTGGCAGGACGAGAGATCAACTCGGGTACTTCAGTAAAATACTCATGCGAATCATAGATTAACTTCTTGCCTTTTATCTTGCTTGCAAAAAAAGCCGCAGGCAAAGTGTCTAAATCTACCGCATGTACTACATCAAACTTAGTGAACAGTAGAGCCCAAAACACATAGATATTATACTCTAAATAAAACAAAGGTCCGCTACTTATCCAGAAGGTAAATCTTCGCTGAGTGAATGCTTGAGTCTTTGTCTTTTCGTTAGATTTTTTTCTACCCCAAAGCTCTACATCATACTTTTTAGAAAGTGAAGTGCATATACGTATCATACGCTGATCGTAGATGACGTCATTTATTACGGTAGCTATTACTCTTGGTTTAGATTCCAAGTATAGGTTTGGTTAGTTTTGGTAAGGTATTGATTATCCAGTAGCCATTTTATCACGCCTACTACTTGTCCTTCTTCGAACGTGCCAAAGGACGATACTATTGCCTCTAAATCCAAATTTTTATCCACGGTGATAGACTTGATGTGATTTATGGTTTGATTGATTTCTGTATTCCCTATCTTGGCCTTTTTGCCTAGTCTACATACGTCGCACTTTCCACACACCTCATCTCGCTGCTCCCCGAAGTAGGCGAGTAAGTAGTTTTCTCTGCAGCTGATAGTCGTACCTTCATACTTGGCTAAGTACTCCTTTCGGTACTCTTCTCTATCACGGAGTTGCAAGTAGGATTTTTTATCTATGCGTATTTTAGTAGGGCGAGACTCTAGATAGGTCAAGGTATTGCCTTCTAGTGCAGGTACGAAATCTAGGACACCATCTATATGCAGTTTGTGCATCTCACGGTATATATCGGTTAAGCTACACTTTTGTCTTTTGGCTAATTCACCAAAATTTAATGCGGCATAATGCTCAAACAAACCTCCATACGAACGAAGTAAGAGTTTGATAAACATATCCTCGACTTTGTTCTTTACCTGATATACATAGAGTTCATTTTGTTGCATTATAAACTTAGCTCTGGGCAGCTGAAATACTTGCTCATTGAGCTTGGCGTATCCCATAGAGTGCAAGACTTTAAATCCCTGCATCAGAGGCCATATATTGATATTAAAATGCTCTGAAAATTGAATTATATCCAATGGATAAGTGACTCCCATACCTGCGGTAAATGCTACCTGATGGTGATTATACAGGCAGTTGAGTGTATGCTCTAGCTGAGCTGCGGTAGGATAACTGCTCCAAGTATCGCTTTTCTCTTCGTGGCTTTTCAGTAAGATACAGTAGGCCTCTGCACCATCTCTTCCTGCTCTTCCTGCTTCTTGATAGTATGCTTCTGGACTTTCAGGTTTTTCATAGTGTATTACTGCTCGCACATCTGGCTTGTCTATTCCCATCCCGAATGCATTGGTACAGACTACCACACGCGTTTTATTCTCTATCCAGCTCTGCTGTACCTGCGATCTTTTGTCATACGCTAATCCACCGTGATAGTA
The DNA here is from genome assembly GCA_963933305.1 of uncultured bacterium. Classification (GTDB taxonomy): domain Bacteria; phylum Bacteroidota; class Bacteroidia; order NS11-12g; family UBA9320; genus UBA9320. The sequence goes on along the minus strand of CAWVTM010000025.1, from coordinate 9,430 downwards.
TGCCGCAGATAATCCTTCGTGTGCGAGTGATCGAGCTATATCTTCACACTTTCTACGTGTATTGGCATAGACGATGGCTGTGCCTTTCAGTTTACTGAGTATGGCGTTGATGCGTTTAAGCTTGTTGTTATCTCTGAGTACCAGATAGCTAAGGTTATCTCTGCTAAACGATTTTGTGAAACGGTTACTCTTCTCAGTGAAATTAAGGTACTTCTGTATGTCGTCTTCCACTTGCTGAGTGGCGGTAGCTGTGACGGCTATCACATTGGCATCTGGCACTATTTCTCGCAGTTCGCCTAGCTTGAGGTACTCTGGCCTAAACTGATGTCCCCACTGAGAGATACAGTGAGCCTCGTCTACTACTAGAAAACTCACAGGGATATTAGACAAGTAGCTTCTAAATGACTTGGTAGCTGCACGCTCAGGACTGAGGTACACCATTTTGTACTTACCGTTTAGTGTATTTTGGAGCTCTGTGTCTATCTCTTTGCTGCTCATACCGCTGTGTAGTGCTATGGCGGACACCCCTCTGGATACTAGATTATCTACCTGATCTTTCATCAGGGCTATGAGCGGACTAAACACAAAGCAGACGCCATCCTTAGCCAATGCAGGGAGTTGATAGCATATACTCTTACCACCACCTGTGGGAAGCAGAGCTAGCGTATCGTTTCCTTGCATTACAGAGACTATAATCTCCCGCTGTAGTGGGCGAAAAGTGTCGTAGTTCCAATATTTTTTAAGTAATGATTCGAGCACAGGTTGTAATTGTGCTACAAGTTTATCTGTTTAGACTTTGAATCACTACGTTTTTTTTGAAGTTGATGTGTCACCTTGACTTAGATCTAAATGAAATTACCCTCTTTTAGATCTCTCACAGAATATCCAACGCAACTTTAAGTTTTGTTTTAATCTCTTTTGGGCATCTCTCTTCGGATAAGGAATGAAAGGTAGTGATATAGGTCAAAACAACTTTCAAAGTTATATTCAAATCAATTGTATCCTGCTCACGTTCACTAATTTTTACGTTGCTGATAAAAAATGGTTTATTAGGATTAGGATAGTTTAGCGTTTGATTTATTCATAAAACGTATAAAATTTTAAAATTCCTAGTAAATACTGTGTTTAAATGCAGGCTAAAGCACACTTCTATACGTCTTAATAAGTAACGCACCTAGATTTTTATGTGGAGGTATATAATCTTGAAAACGACTATCTGCAGTGCTCCCATCAGCAAATTTCTTATCTAACGTAGTCCACAGTTTATCCCAAACGATGTCATTACCTTTTCGTATTACCTCATTTAGCTCTAGGCAAAGTCTGTCATTTACCAGCATAGTACCAATCTGTTTACTACTAATTATCTGAGCGTCTGGAGAGTACTTCAGCACTTGGCTGATATTATTATAACCACCACAAGAACCTAAAAATACAATCTCCGCATTGGGAGTAAGACTTTCTATAGCTGCACTGGCAAAGTACGAGTGTCCTCTGTGCACCACCACATCTGGCCACCTTCCCGTCTCTTGAAAGTGTGCCTTTATAGCATCTTGTCCTGCGTATTCACTGGTAGGCTTATTCGCATATATCTCTATCGCCTTACCACCTCTACTTTTAAGTATTACATAAGTTCCTTTGTCTATAATATCCCAGTTGCCATTGGTAAATGTGCCGATAAAATGACCGTAAGAAGTCCTCCCATCTGGGTCATCAAAGAAAAAATGCTGTTGTACGTTCTTTCCTTCTTTGTATATCCTACTAATAGGCAGTACTTTTAGATTCAGCGTTTGATCATTGAGTGCAACATTGAAAGAAGCTCCACCTATATTAAACACGCTGAGTATGATACCGTATAGTTTCTCAGCTTCTACGTCGGTATAGCGGATTTCTTCATAGTACTTCAGGATAGCCTGCTCGAATATAGCTTTCGTTCCACTCGACTTAATACTTCCATAGGTATCAGCTATGGCTACAGCACTACTTAAGTTATCGTTTGCTTTTTCTATTCCTTCTACTAATTTGGAAAAGAGATTTTGCTTCTCCCACTCTCCCATTTTACTTAAAAAATTATTTAGTTCATTGTACCCAGCACACATTTTGATTAAGGTACGGAACTGATTAAAATTGTTTTGAAACAAAAACTGATACGTGCTCTCAGCATCCATTTTCGCCATCATACGACTGTACATTCCTAAGAATGTAGAGGTATAAATCTCATCTTCACTATACACCATGAGTGTATATATCTCTGAGGCAGAAAACTTACTCAAACTAGCAAATCTTTTTGCATCAGATTCCTCATGCAGATCATTAATCACACGTACATGTTTCAGGCACTGATACTTAAGTGCCTCGTCCACGGAGTGCTCAGCGTGTAGCTCTTCTTCTGCACGCATTTGTATGAGGTATTCAAAGAGAGTATTGTCATATTTAGCTATGATATGTGCTTCTTCTACACTTAGCTTGCTGCTTACTATATCATTGAGTAATACATAGGAGCGTGTAGCCGTGCCTTTTTCTTCAAAAATATCATATATCGTTTCTGTTATTTTATTTCGACTGGCTTTGATCTGCTTATGTACAGGATTCCAACTGTGGAGATAGGTTTTTATCTTCATAGGAGCCACTCTGGCTACTTCATCCAGCACTGTGATGCTAAATGACTTAGAGTCAAACTCTGAATAGTGTTTTAATAGTTCGGATGGTTCTGTACGAGCAGCAATCATAAAAAACGGCTCTGCAGCTGAATTATCTACGAAAAATGCAATTAAATTTAGCGAAGCATACACATTACTTTTAAGGATAGATTGGAGTCTTTTAGAGTCTTCTATGGTCTGTACTTTTTCTATCAGATTAAAAACTGGACTGAACTGCGTATAGAAGTGAACATTTTTAGAGTTAACATCCTTTAACAACTCATAGACACGCTTCAGTTGATCTCCTTTCTGTACATCTGGAAGCAGTCCATTGGACAGTATTTTATCTGTAATACGCTGAGAAGCGACTATATATGTAGCTGTAGCTTGACTGCTCTGGATATCACTTTTTAAACGAACATAACGGTCTTCAGTCCCATCCAGTAGGTCTATTCTATGCTGCTCAGTGGCTATTCGTTCTGTATACTTATCTACTATACTATTGGCATGAGCCGCTGTATTTACTGTATATAGTAGAATAAGGAAGGAAGATAATCGTATTGTTTTACTCATTTATTTTATTAAATATTTCCCAAAGGGTGATACCCGTTGACACACTCACATTGAAAGAATGCTTGGTACCAAACTGAGGTATTTCTATAATTTGATTGCAAAAATCGAGCAATTTTTCGTCTACACCATCTACTTCATTACCCACTATCAACACTATGGTGTTTTCTTTGGGCAAATCCACCTCACGCAGCGATACGCTATCTACCACCTGCTCTAAGGCACAGATATGTGCTTCTTCAAACTCCTGAAGTGCTTCTACAGTAGTAGCATAGTACTGCCATTCTACGCTTTCTTCGGCACCTAACGCAGTTTTGCGGATATCTCTGTGTGGTGGTATAGCGGTGATGCCGCATAAGCAGATCTTAGCCACTCTAAAAGCATCAGACGTACGAAAGATGGCTCCTACATTGTGCATACTCCGTATATTGTCCAATACCACGACTATTCTAGACTTGGAAACTTTCCTATACTTTTCAACAGTAAGCCTATTCAAGTCTTCGTTTTTTACCTTGCGAGTCAATTTATTTTAGGTCTAATTTTGAGTACAAAGGTAAAGAAGCAGAAAGAAACACCGCTAATGAAACAGTACGGCCAGATCAAGGCTGAGTACCCAGGTACGTTATTGCTTTTTAGAGTAGGTGATTTTTATGAAATGTTTGGTGAAGATGCCGTGAAGGCTGCCGCTATACTGGATATTATACAGACCCATAGAAATAATGGTGGAAGTAAAATAGAATTGGCAGGTTTCCCCTACCACTCCTTAGACACCTATCTGCCTAAGCTTACTAGAGCGGGACAGCGGGTAGCAGTATGCGAGCAATTAGAGGATGTAAATGCTTCCAAAGGAATCGTAAAGCGTGGAGTGACGGAGATTATCACTCCTGGAGTAAGTGCCAATGATAAGACGTACGATAGCCGCAGTAATAATTTCTTAGCAGCCATACACGAGCATAACAATGTGTTGGGGGTGGCCTTTGCAGATCTGAGCACAGGCGAGTTTATGGTAGCTGAGGGTAATGCAGACTACGTAGAGCGACTCATTAAGTCACTACACCCATCCGAAATAGTATTGAGTAAGAGCTACAGAGAAAAATTTGATAGGACGTATGGTGAAGAGTATTACTCCTACTCCATAGATAAATGGTTTTTTGAGGCAGACTACACCAAAGAGCAACTAAGTAAGCACTTTGATATAGAGTCACTTAGAGGCTTTGGGGTAGCACATATGGAGCAGGCTACTATAGCTGCAGGTGCCATCATACACTACCTTAACCAGTCACATCACACGGACTTAGAGCATATAAGTAGTATCCGCAGGATAGACCAAAATAGCCATGTATGGATAGACTCTTTTACCATCCGAAATCTTGAAATACTGCAGAGTAATCATCCTACAGGTATATCTGTACTAGACGTAGTAGATAAGACTATCTCGCCTATGGGCAGTAGACTGATGAAAAACTGGCTGATATTTCCTTTGCTAGATATAGCTGAGATAAAGCAGCGTCAAGATACCGTAGAGTATCTGATGACAGATACTGGTTTTTATGACAATCTGACTGCTGAGATACATAATATAGGTGACTTAGAGCGTCTGATCAGTAAAGTAGCACTGAAACGTATCAATCCCAAAGAACTGCTGCAGCTCTCAGCTGCCTTGAAATCTGTGAAACAGATAAAAAGACTAGGAGCTAAGGTAGAATGTAGACCGATAGAAAAGTATGCGGATGATCTCTATGAATGCGAAGAAGTAGTGCAGTTTATAGATACTCAGATAGCTGAAGATGCTCCTGTGGTAGCTGCCAAAGGTGGAGTTTTTCAAATGGGTGTAGATGAAGAGCTTGATGAGTATATCAATATATCTACAAACAGTAAAGAATACCTGCTCGGGCTAAAAAATAGAGAAGCAGAACGCACAGGAATTAGTAGTTTAAAACTAGCTTTCAATTCTGTATTCGGGTACTATCTAGAGGTGACCCACACACACAAAGATAAAGTACCTGAAGAGTGGATCCGGAAGCAAACACTGGTAAACGCTGAGCGATATATCACGCCAGAACTCAAAGAGTTTGAAGAAAAAATACTAGCAGCTGAAGACAAAATAAGTACATTGGAAACCGGATTATATGCTAAGCTTATTGACCGATTAAGCGTTTATATTACACACGCTCAGCACAGCGCACGTGTGATTGCCAATATGGATTGCCTGTGTAGTTTTGCTAAAATTAGTGGCGAATACAACTATACTAAGCCGGAAGTAAATGAGTCGCAAAATCTTGCTATAAAAGATGGTAGGCATCCCGTAATAGAGCAGCAGCTAGCTACAGGAGATTCGTATATACCCAATGATATTTACCTAAATAAAGAAGATCAGCAAATCATCATACTGACTGGACCTAATATGAGTGGTAAGTCTGCTATACTAAGACAAACTGCTCTCACCGTACTGATGGCACAGATAGGCTGCTTCGTGCCTGCTAGACATGCAGAAATAGGTCTAGTAGATAAGATCTATACCCGTGTAGGAGCATCTGATAATATCTCTCAAGGGGAGTCTACTTTTATGGTAGAAATGGTAGAAACTGCCAGCATCCTAAATAACCTGAGTGAGCGAAGTCTCGTCATACTGGATGAGATAGGCAGAGGTACGAGTACCTTTGATGGAGTGAGTCTAGCGTGGAGTATTGCAGAGTTTATCAGTCAAAGTGAGGAAAAGCCAAAGACCATCTTTGCTACACATTACCACGAACTAAATGAGCTGGAAGCTACTAATGAGGGAGTTGTAAATTACTATGTAAGTACGGAAGAAAAGAAAAACAAAGTAATCTTCCTGCGTAAAATGAAAAAAGGTGGAAGTGAACACAGTTTTGGTATTCACGTAGCCCGTATGGCTGGTATACCTAAGAAAGTACTGAGGCGAGCAGATAAGATACTTAAGCAGCTGGAGAGCGATAGAGCAAATATTAGTACCAAAGATTCTCTAAAGAAAGTACAAGACGATAATTTCCAGTTGAATTTATTTCAAATAAATGACCCTAAAACTGCTGAGATTATTCAAACTATAAATAACTTGAGCATCGATAGCCTCACTCCCATTGAGGCATTAATGAAATTAAATGAAATTAAACAATTACTGGAAGATTAGTCTTCTATTTTTATCGCTTCTTACAGCACAAGTATCTGTAGCTCAGCATTCTTGGGTCTACTTCATAGATAAGTGTGGTAGTGAGAAAGACTACTTTGAAACTGCTGTATGTGAAACATATATAACAGTATTAAAAAGTAATGGTGTAGATATACTAGGCAGTAGCAAGTGGCTAAATGCTGTTTGTATTTCTGATAAGGAACTTTATAAACTTCAAAACGTATCTTTCATAGCACAAGTACAACCATTGGAGAAATACACTATAGCAGAAGAACGCATAGACGAAGACTTCAGCTATGGACAAGGAGACTGGCAGATAGAGATGATGAATCTACATCGCTATCACGAGCTCGGGTTCACAGGCAAAAATGTAACTATGGGGGTGTTTGATGGTGGTTTTTGGAAGGTAGATAGTCTTCCCATATTCGATTCTATGTGGGCCAATAATCAAATAATCGCAGCATACGACTTCGTAGATAAGGATACTCTCCGATATGACGAGAGTACACACGGTATGCAGGTACTGGCACTAGCGGGCATCAATTATCCTGATAGTATGGTAGGTGCTTCTCCAGGTGCTAGCTTTGTGCTAGCTCGTACGGAAGATACCCGTTCTGAGACGCATTTAGAAGAGCTCAATTGGCTCAATGCTATGGAATGGGTAGATAGTGTGGGTGTGGACATCATACACAGTAGCTTGGGCTATTCTTTGTTTGACAGTTTACAAGGTGACTACTCCTACCAAGATATGGATGGAAAAAGTACCCTCATCACTATAGCAGCAGAGCGAGCGGCTGAGCGAGGCATTTTTATCACTAATAGTGCTGGAAATTCAGGCAATGACCCTTGGTTTTATATCACTGCACCGTGTGATGGCAAAAATGTACTTTGCATAGGAGCTGTAGATAGTTTTAGAACAGTGACAGAATTTAGTAGTAGAGGCCCAAGTGCAGATGGACGTACAAAACCAGATGTGACTACTATGGGCAGCAGAAATACTATACCAAATAGAAATGGGATACTGAGACGAGGAAGCGGTACATCCTTTTCTGGGCCGCTAGTTGCGGGTCTAGTAGCGTGTCTGAAAGGAGCACATCCAGATAAGAGTAATGAGCAGATCTTTGAGGCGATACTCTTAAGTAGTGATAGGTACGATGCACCAGACAATGAATACGGACACGGGATACCAGATGCTCTGCGAGCGGATAGTATATTAACAGCAATGCCTGTATTGAGCATAAATAAAGCAGAAGAGCTAGACGTAACGATTTATCCTAATCCTGCAAGAGACTATTTTCAGATAAGAACAGAACCAGGATCACAGCTACAAATCACTAATTTACAAGGTCAAGTAGTTATAGCTAAAAAACTACAGAACTGGGTCAATTTTGTGAATGTAAAGGATTTGTCAAGAGGCACTTACGTTATACGAGTGATGTATGAAGGAAATGTGGGTGTGAGGAAAATTGTAGTGGAATGAGCTACCCCAGCGGGATAAAATATCCCTAGCTCTATAGATAGAAGAGAATGATTCGACATCAGAGGGGTCGCACGTTTCAGGTTATATTTATATTTTAGAAGTATAATAATCTGAAGGATTCTATCCCTAAAACGCCTCCCCTACAAAGAAGTATATACCGTATCCTTCAGGTGTGAATGCAACATCTATACGATTGTAAACATCCTTTTTAGGAAAAAGAAGGAATCGAGGACCTCCACCTATAGCCCAAGCAAGATTAGTATTCTTTAGAGATTGAAAGTCTGGATAAACAGATCCGGCCGAAGCAAATACACTTCCTCCCCATCTTTTGGCAAATGAAAAGGGTAACATTCTATATTCTACTTGAGCTGCTGTATAGTTTTGATCTCTGTACCTACCTAGGTAGTAGCCACGCATCATCCGCTCGCCACCCATTAGTGCTAATTCATTGAAAGGGATATCTCCACTCCCAAACTGTCCATACGCTTGGATAGCGAGTACATTGTTCTTATGTATTGGTGTATAATACCTGAAATCTGCAAAAGCTAGATTAAAATTGAACGTACTGCCCCACTCTTTTCTGCTGCTCAAAAAAGCCAACTCTGCAAAGTGTCCGTGTCTTGGGTTCAGCACATTGTGAATATCATCATAGACTACGCCCCAACCTAGAGACAGATTAGTAGATCCCTGACTTCCAAGCGGCAAGTTTACTAAAGATGGTGTTTCGCCTGTAAAATCCACATTGGTGAGTCGCTCATAATTCACCTCAAAACCTGTGTAAAGCGACGGAATAACCTGCCGAAGCACTCGCTCACGAATGCGTATTTCAGTAGCGGATACTGAAGCTATCTTATCGTCAGGAGTATTCATTCCGATTCCGTGGTATGACAGCGGGAAGTTTTGAAACTTGGCTTGACCTAGAAAAAAGTATTTATTTTTATCTGAATAAAGCGTATGTTCTAAGAAGGTTCCATACTGCTGCTCTACTGTTACAAATGTAAACCCTTGTATTTCAGATAGTCTATTGATTGTATCTCTATTAGCTCTGTATACATACAATGCACTTATGCCAAATTCCCAACTGGTTTCTGGTGCATATAATACTGTCGGATACGCAATAAGCTTGGGATTAGCTGGGTTACTAGTATCTTTTAATGTATGCTCAAAATAGCGTTTTATAATATTCTGAGAATATCCATAGTGAGCTACAGATATTATAAAAAGCATCAGTAATACTCTAGATGTAAAATTATGCCCTTGCATTTAAAATTTCGTGTGCGAAAATAAGTTAAAGTGGTAGATAAGAGTATTTGTAAAGTTAGAAACAACAAAGGCGGCTTTAAGTCGCCTTTCTATTGATATGTTTTTTCGGCCTTTCGTACTTTGGACGAGTGATGTATGACGCTCTTTTAGACTTGTACTTAGTTTTGTAGTTACCACTAAAGATGGAGAGAAAGAGTAAGGTCAGTTAAAGTTGTAGTATTTTTCTTGGGTGTAGTAGACTGTTTAGTTAGGATTCGCCAAAATAACAGTAAGTCATCACCTAATGTTGGTTATTTAATCGTAATATTGCAATGAACAAATATGGGAGTAACT
>CAWVTM010000024.1:0-17568 GCA_963933305.1 uncultured bacterium | reverse complement strand
CCCTGTGGACCCACTTCATCAAACTTGTAATTTAAAATATATCCTTTGTCAAAAAGAACTTGTGTTATGGCCTTTTTTATGTTTGACGCTGGAATATCCACTATTCTATGGTTAGCCTTAATACCATTTCTCACTCTTGTAAGAAAATCTGCGATTGGATCTGTAATTTTACTCATCTTTTTATTACCAACTTGCTTTAGTCACTCCTGGGATCAGGCCTTTTGACGCCATCTCTCTAAAAACATTCCTGCAAATACCGAAATCTCTCATGTAGCCTCTAGGTCTTCCCGTAGCTGAACATCTATTTCTTAATCGTGTAGGTGAAGCATTCCTAGGTAGCTTCTGTAAACCTTCATAATCTCCAGCTTTTCTTAGAGCAGCTCTTTTATCAGCATAGGTATTAACCGCATGCTCACGCTTACGCTGTCTCGCTTTCATTGATTCTTTTGCCATCTTATCTTTATTTTTTTACGAATGGTAATCCTAATTCTGTTAATAAACTATGGCACTCTACATCCGTATTTGCACTTGTTACAAAAGTGATGTCCATACCATTTATCTTCGATACTTTATCGATATTAATTTCAGGGAAGATAATTTGTTCAGTAACACCCATTGAGTAATTACCTCTACCATCAAAGCCCTTATCGCTAATACCACCAAAGTCTCTTACACGAGGAAGTGACACAGCTACGAACCTATCTAAAAATTCGTACATTCTGTTTCCTCTTAAAGTGACACGACACCCTATTGGCATATTTGCACGAAGTTTAAAATTCGATATATCCTTTCTAGAAAACGTAGGAACAGCTTTCTGACCAGCTATTACAGACATCTCCTCAACTGCAGTATCCACTAATTTTTTATCAGATACGCCATCACCAACACCTTGGTTTAGACAAATCTTGAGGAGCTTAGGAACTTGCATAACATTCTTGTAGCTATGCTTCTCCATCAGTTTTGCTCCTGTTTCCTTTTCGAATGTTTCTCTTAATCTTGGTTTCATTCTAATTCTTTATAAAATCGCCTGTTTTCTTAGAGTAACGCTGAAGTTTGCCTTCATCATTTCTTTTTCTTCCTACTCTCGTTGCCTCTCCATTCACTACAAGCTGTAACTTACTAACTCTCAAAGCTGCTTCTAACTTTACTATTGAACCATTTGGATTATCCGCGTCTGGCTTTCTATGCTTAGTTACCATATTAACTCCGTCCACAATAGCAGTTCCTTCTTTTAAGTTTATCAACTTAATCTCACCAGTCTTGTTCTTATCATTCCCAGATAAAACCTTAACAGTATCACCCTTACGGATGTGTAATTTGGGTATCTTATTATACTTACGTCTCATATCTATAATACTTCAGGTGCTAATGATACTATTTTCATAAACTTCCTATCTCTTAACTCTCTAGCCACAGGGCCAAAAATACGAGTAGCTCTAGGTTCGTCCGTAGCTGTAAGCAGTACACAAGAATTATCATCAAATCTAATGTAAGACCCATCAGATCTTCTAAACTCCTTACGAGTCCTCACTACTACCGCTCTAGAAACAGTACCTTTTTTCATATTACCAGCAGGCATAGCATCTTTCACAGTCACTATAATTTTATCTCCTACGCTAGCGTATCTTCTTTTCGTACCCCCAAGCACTCTGATACATAGAACCTCTTTGGCCCCACTATTATCAGCTACTTTAAGTCTTGATTCTTGCTGTATCATTTTACTTCGCTCTCTCTATGATTTCTACTAATCTCCAACGCTTGTCCTTACTTAGAGGTCTAGTCTCCATAATACGAACTATATCGTTTTCATTACACTCATTCTTCTCGTCATGAGCCTTAAACTTTGCAGTAGACTTAACGAACTTCTTATATTTGGGGTGCTTCATCTTACGCTCCACAGAAACAGTGATGGTCTTCTCCATCTTGTTACTGCGAACCACACCTACAATTTCTTTTCTAAAATTTCTTTCCATCTCTAGGCTACTGTTTTTTCGTTTCTACGTCTATTAATCTCCGTAATATATCTCGCGATAGTCTTGCGTACGATTCTTATTTTATGCGGATTTTCTATAGGAGAAACAGCATGACTAAATTTCATTTTTTGAAGCTGAGCTCTCTCATCTTTCAAATTAAAATGAAGCTCCTTCTCAGTCAAATTTTTAATATCTTGATACTGCATTGTTCTTAAGCACTATAATCTGGTCTAACTACAAATTTTGTTGTGACAGGAAGTTTTTGTCCTGCAAGTCTCATTGCTTCTTTAGCAATCTCTTCACTTACACCATCAACTTCAAAAATAATCGTACCTGGTTTGATAACGGCTACCCAATACTCAGGAGATCCCTTACCCTTACCCATACGAACCTCTGCAGGCTTTTTGGTAATCGGTTTGTCCGGAAAAATTCTAATCCAAACTTTACCCTCTCTCTTCATATAACGATTAAGTGCAATTCTGGCGGCCTCTATTTGTCTTGAAGTTATCCAATGTGGCTCCAATGATTTCAAACCAAAATCACCAAATTGTACACGATGACCTCTTCCGGCTATACCTTTTACTCTGCCCTTTTGGCGTTTTCTATATTTTATTCTCTTTGGAGATAACATAATTGTTGCCTTTCTTACTTATTATTTCTTCTACGATCGTTACCACCTCTATGGCCGCCTCTTTTCTCTCTCTGCTGCTTAGGCTCGCCCATTCCCATATTCACAGAAAGATCACGCTTACCAAAAACTTCTTCTTTAAAAACCCAAACCTTGACACCAATCTTACCATAAACGGTAAGTGCTTCAGTTAACGCATAGTCAACATCAGCTCTGAAAGTGTGAAGAGGAATTCTCCCTTCTTTGAATTGCTGAGTTCTTGCCATTTCCGCTCCGTTTAAACGACCAGAAACCATTATCTTAATGCCCTGTGCACCCATTCTCATGGTAGACGCGATAGCCATTTTAATAGCTCTCTTAAAGTTTACTCTACCCTCTATCTGCTGTGCTATAGACTGACCTACTAGCATAGCGTCTAACTCAGGCCTCTTGACCTCAAAAATGTTAATTTGAACATCTTTTTTGGTAAGTTTTTTCACTTCCTCTTTAAGCTTATCAACCTCTGAACCACCTTTACCGATAACAATACCCGGTCTTGATGTATGGACAGTGATGATAATACGCTTAAGCATACGCTCAATAAGTATCTTTGAGATACCAGCTCGCGGCATCCTAGCAAACAAATACTTTCTTATCTTATTGTCCTCGGCTAACTTCTCGCCAAACTCTTTACCACCGTACCAGTTGCTTTCCCAACCTCTAACGATTCCTAGTCTAAGACTAATTGGATTTACTTTTTGTCCCATTATTTATGCTTCTGACTTTGATTCTTCGGTTTCTACTGTTACAGCCACTATATCTACTTTCAAAGTAATGTGGTTTGATCTCTTTCTTACTCTATGAGCTCTTCCTTGAGGTGCAGGCTGTATTCGCTTAAGCATCCTTCCTGGATCCACGAAAACTTCCTTTACTATAAGTCCAGTCTCTTCATCAACACGAACCTCATTGACTTCCTGCCAATTAGCTATAGCCGACTTCAAAAGTTTCTCTACCTTTTCAGCATAAATTCTCTTTTGACTAAACTTCAAAGTATTTAAAGCGTCTTCTACTCTTTGACCGCGTATTTGATCCACTACTAATCTCATCTTACGAGGAGACATAGGGCAATTATTTAGCTTTGCTATCGCTTCCATCTTTATTTCTTGGCTTGGTGACCTTTAAACGTTCTTGTCGGAGAAAATTCTCCTAATTTATGACCTACCATATTCTCAGTTACATATACAGGAATAAACTTATTCCCATTATGAACTGCGAAGGTATGACCTATAAAATCCGGTGTAATTAATGAAGCTCTACTCCAAGTCTTTATTACTGACTTCTTTTCACCCTCATTCATCACGTCAACTTTACGCTGCAACTTGTAATGTACAAAAGGTCCTTTTTTTAACGATCTAGGCATGACTTATCTTTTCTTTTTCTCTAAAATTAATCTAGAAGACTGCTTCTTTTTATTTCTTGTTTTTAAACCTTTAGACAAAGTACCTTTTCTACTTCTTGCCTGGCCACCTTTAGAGCGACCCTCACCACCACCCTGAGGGTGATCGACTGGATTCATCGCTGCTGGTCTTGTTCTAGGTCTTCTACCTAACCATCTACTTCTGCCTGCTTTACCTGAGATCTCTAACTGATGATCACCGTTAGACACTTCCCCTATAGTAGCAAGACAAGTAGTTAATATCATTCTACTTTCACCTGAAGGCAATTTAATAACTGCGTACTTACCATCTCTGGCAACTAACTGAGCACTAGTCCCTGCACTTCTGCAAATTTCTGCTCCTCTACCTGGCTTCATCTCAATATTATGCACTGTGGAACCTAAAGGTATTTCAGCTAGTGGTAAAGCGTTTCCTAAATCCGGAGTTGCTCCTGTACCACTTACTATCTTTTGTCCTACCTGAATACCCTTTGGAGCGATAATATATCTTTTTTCACCGTCTGGATATTGAACTAACGAAATAAATGCAGTTCTATTAGGGTCATACTCTACAGTCAAAACTTCTGCAATATCCGTTCTATTTCTTTTAAAATCGATGATACGGTATCTTCTCTTATGACCACCACCTCGGTTTCGCATAGTCATTTTACCCGTATCATTACGCCCACCTGACTTTTTCAGAGGAGCTAATAAACTCTTCTCAGGCTTACTCGCCGTCAAAGCTTCAAACGTAACCGCTAATTTAAAACGCTGCCCAGGTGTAACTGGTTTAATTCTTCTAATTCCCATCTCTCAGCTTATATATTTTCGTAAAAGTCGATACTTTGACCTTCTGCAAGGCTCACAATCGCTTTCTTATAGTTATTCTTTTTTCCATTAGAAACACCAGACTTAGTAAATCTCGTCTTCCTTTTTCCCGCTACGACTAAAGTTCTCAATTTGAGCACCTCTACACCGTACATCTTTTCAATCTCCGCTTTGATTTCAGGCTTGGTAGCGTCTATAGCTACTCTGAAACCGTATTGTCCCTTGCTCTCACTTAGCAACGACATTTTTTCGGTAATAAGTGGTTTTACTAGTATTGCCATCTTAACTTAATGTATCTTTTAATTTATCAATTGCACCAGCTTCTAGTATGATATTATTAGCATTTAGAATATTATAAGTATTCACATCAGTTGCATTCATAACTATCGCATTAGGTATATTTCTCGCTGATAAATACACATTACTGTTACTATCAGTAGTGAGTAATAAAGTCTTTTTATCACTAACCTTGAGGTTTGTAAGTATCGTTAAGTACTCTTTAGTCTTTGGAGAATCAATAGAAATACCATCAATTACCATTACTTCTTTATCTTTTGCTTTATACGAAAAAGCGGAAACTCTAGCCACTTGCTTTAGCTTCTTATTCAGCTTAAAACTGTAATCTCTTGGTCGCGGACCGTGCATTCTACCACCACCAACAAAAACACCAGACTTAATACTACCAGCTCTAGCAGTACCCGTACCCTTTTGTTTTTTAATCTTTCTTGTAGAACCTCTGACATCGCCCTTCTCAGTACTTGAGTGGGTACCTTGTCTTTGAGCGGCTAAATATTGCTTCACATCTAAATATATAGCATGGTCATTTAGTTCAGCACCAAATATCTCTTTAGGTAAAGTAACCTCTTTACCTGTCTCTGCTCCAGATGTATTTAAAACCTTTACTTTCATCTTACTTCTCTATTATCACGTATGCTCCATTATGACCGGGTAATGCACCACTAATCACAATTAGGTTATTCTCGGTATCTACCTTTAACACTCTTAGATTTTGTATCTTTACTCTTACATTCCCCATTTGTCCACCCATACGAGTACCTTTAAACACTCTAGATGGAGTAGAACCCGCTCCTAATGAACCTGGAGCTCTTAATCTATTGTGCTGTCCGTGAGTCGCCTCACCTACACCACTAAAGCCATGTCGTCTAACAACACCCTGAAAACCTTTTCCTTTAGATGTACCCGCTACGTCAACAAATTCTCCCTCTTCAAAAACCTCAACACCGAAAGAACTACCAAGTGCTAAATCACCATCATAATCCCTTACTTCCAAAGCAACACGCTTTGGAGTAGTCTTAGCCTTCGCATAATGTCCCCTTTCAGGGCTATTAGAACTCTTATCTTTTTTCTCTACTGAAGATATCTGGATAGAATTATATCCTTCCTTTTCCCCAGTCTTAATCTGAGTCACCACATTAGGCTCACACGACACTACAGTACATGCTTCTTTCTTGCCAGCCTCATTGAAGAGGGCAGTCATACCTATTTTCTTTCCTATTATACTTAGCATAGTACTTAAACCTTAATCTCTACGTCAACACCACTTGGTAACTCCAACTTCATAAGTGCATCTACCGTTTTGGCACTTGAGCTGTAGATATCCATTAATCTCTTATAAGAGCACAGTTTAAATTGCTCTCTAGCTTTTTTATTTACGTGAGGAGACTTCAATACAGTAAAAATCTTTCTATGGGTAGGTAAAGGAATAGGTCCACTTACTACAGCACCCGTTGCCTTCACAGATTTTACTATCTTCTCCGCTGATTTATCTATCAGGTTATGATCGTAAGACTTAAGCTTTATTCTTATTTTCTGGTTAATCATTTTATTCTATGCTTTTGATGTACCGTTTACTTTTTCCATTATCTCTTTTTGCTTTGCAGCAGGAACTATATCATAGTTATTGAACTCCATTGTAGAAGTAGCACGACCAGAAGTGATAGTTCTTAAGTCTGTAACGTAACCAAACATCATAGACAAAGGAACAAACGCCTTAACAACTTGTGCCCCACCTTTTTCAGACATTCCTTGCATCTGACCTCTTCTTCTATTCAAATCACCAATAACATCTCCCATATTTATCTCAGGCGTAATAACCTCCAGCTTCATAATAGGCTCAAGAATCACAGCTCCGGCTTGTTTTGAAGCCTCCCTAAATGCTATCTTAGCTGCAAGCTCAAATGATAACGAATCAGAATCCACTGCGTGAAATGATCCATCAAACAATGTTACCTTAAGATTCTGAACTTCATAACCAGCTAAAGAACCATTTTGCATAGCAGCTTTAAACCCTTTCTCTACAGATGGAATAAACTCCTTAGGAATCGCACCACCAGTAATCTTAGTTATGAACTCAAGTCCCTCTTTACCTTCATCACCTGGCTCTATTATAACTTGTATATCAGCAAACTTACCTTTACCACCAGACTGCTTCTTGAATGTTTCTCTGTGAGTTACAGACTTGGTTATCGTTTCTTTATAAGCTACCTGTGGTTCACCCTGATTGGCCTCAACACCGAACTCTCTCTTCAGACGATCTACAATTATCTCTAGGTGAAGCTCACCCATACCAGAAATTATAGTCTGTCCAGTCTCATCATCGGATTTCACAACAAAAGTAGGATCCTCCTCTGCAAGCTTCGCAAGCGCCATACCCAGCTTATCAACATCAGCCTGAGTCTTAGGCTCAATGGCTACACCAATAACAGGATCTGGAAAATCCATAGACTCTAACACGATAGGTGCATTCTCAGCACACAATGTATCACCAGTTCTTATGTCCTTAAATCCGATTAGTGCGGCAATATCTCCAGCTTGGAGTTGAGGAATTTGATTTTGCTTATTAGCGTGCATTTGAAAAATTCGTGATATACGCTCCTTTTTCATTGTACGTGTATTGTAGACGTATGAACCTGATTCCAACATACCTGAATACGCTCTTGTGAAACATAATCTACCCACAAACGGGTCTGTAGCTATTTTAAATGCTAAAGAAGCGAATGGCTCATCCACACTTGGCTTTCTAAATGTCGGCTCATCCGTCTTTGGATTAATCCCTTCGATAGCCTCTACATCCATTGGAGATGGAAGTATCTCCATAACCATATCAAGCATAGCCTGTACACCTTTGTTTTTAAATGCTGATCCACACATCATCGGTACAACTTTACCAGATATAGTAGCTTCTCTTAGTGCATTTAGTATTTCTCTTTCTGTTAAAGATTCCGAATCTTCGAAATATTTATCCATTAGACTTTCATCAAATTCAGCTACAGCCTCGAGCAATTCCTCTCTAAGTTGTCTTGCTTCATCAATAATGTCTGCGGGTATATCAATCTCCTGAAAAGTCATTCCTTGATCCTCTTCGTTCCAAGTAATACCTCTAAAGTTTATTAAATCGACTACGCCCCTAAAGTCATCTTCAGCTCCAATATTTAATTGCAATGGTAACGCGTGACTTCCAAGCATTTCTTTTACTTGTTTACACACGTTGATAAAATCTGCACCCTGACGGTCCATTTTATTAACAAAACCTATTCTTGGAACATTATAGTTATTAGCCAATCTCCAGTTAGTCTCAGACTGTGGCTCAACGCCATCTACAGCACTAAATAAAAATACTAGGCCATCTAGGACACGTAAAGATCTGTTAACCTCTACTGTAAAATCAACGTGTCCAGGTGTATCGATGATGTTGACGTGATACTCTTGTTCTCTATAATTCCACTTCAATGTGGTCGCAGCGGAAGTAATAGTTATACCTCTTTCTTGCTCCTGCTCCATCCAGTCCATGGTAGCAGCACCATCATGCACTTCACCTATTTTATGGCTAACACCACCATAATATAGTATACGCTCGGTAGTAGTTGTCTTCCCAGCATCAATGTGAGCAGCTATACCGATGTTACGTGTGAAATTTAAATCTCTTTTTGCCATCTCTGTTATTATACTCTAAAATGAGAGAATGCTTTGTTTGCATCTGCCATTTTATGTGTGTCTTCTTTTTTCTTAACAGCAGCACCCTCACCTTTTGACGCGGCCATAATTTCTCCAGCTAACTTTTGAGCCATTGACTTTTCGTTTCTCTTTCTAGAATAACCAATCATCCACTTAATACCAAATGATACCTTGAGGTCTGGCTTTACTTCCATAGGAATTTGAAAAGTAGCACCACCCACTCTTCTACTCTTTACCATTACTGACGGCATTACGTTGTTCAGAGCTTTTTTCCAAGTCTCAATTCCCGACTCTTCTTCTATTCTTTGATCTACAACATCAATAGCCTCATAAAATATCTTACGAGCAGTTTCTTTCTTACCCTGAAGCATCATGTTATTGATAAACTTAGCTACCAACACGTCGTTGAAACGTGGATCAGGTACAATATCTCTTTTTTTAGCTCTCGACTTTCTCATTATTTCTTAGCTTCTTTAGGACGCTTTGCTCCGTACTTACTTCTTCTTTGTGTTCTACCTTCCACACCAGCAGTATCTAACGCTCCACGAACGATGTGATACCTAACTCCTGGAAGATCTTTTACTCTACCACCTCTCACTAGCACTATACTGTGCTCCTGAAGATTGTGACCTTCTCCTGGTATATATGCATTGATCTCATTGCCATTAGTCAGCCTCACTCTAGCAACTTTTCTCATTGCTGAATTAGGCTTCTTAGGAGTAGTTGTATACACTCTTGTGCATACTCCCCTTCTTTGAGGGCAAGAATCGAGTGCTCTCGACTTGCTTTTCTTGGTGAGTTCTTTTCTCCCCTTACGTACTAATTGTTGTATTGTAGGCATATATTTCTATCCGATTTCTAAAAAGGTCTGCAAAAGTAGTTTTTATAAGTCACTTTACAAGGCCTTTGAATAAAAAAACATTTAATTATTTTGTGGTTGTAAAGTCGAAATAAAATTATCTCTTTCAATGGCTCTCTGAACCCTTATTATTGCGGCTGCAAAGGTAAGATAATAAATTTATAAGCCTGCATGAGAAATCAGATTCATTACATAAAACATCATAACGTCGACTTTAGCAAGTGGGATCAGTTAGTACAAGCTTCCGAACTAGGGACAGTTTATTCCTATTCTTGGTGGCTTTCTACATTTTCCAGTTGGGACCTAATCATCCTAAATGACTACGAAGCAGGCATAGCAGTTCCGTTAGTAACAGTACTAGTAGGTAATAAAATATACCAGCCTAACTTTGTACAACAGTGCTTGTGGTTGGGTAAAAAGCCCGATGACGCTTTGCTCATGAATTTATCCAAACTGATAAAGTCAAAAAGTATACTAGCACATTTTAATTCTAACTTAAAACTACACCGCAGTACTAAAATGCGGCAGAACCAAGTACTTAATATTCAAGAAATCTCCGAAGTAAAGAAAAACTATTCAAAGAGTTTATCTAAAAATATTAAAAACAACAAACAGAAAGTTAGCATTATTGAGAATCAAAACGTTCAACTTACTATAGATATGTATACAAAAGCCTATGGGGCTCATAATACACAACTAAAGACACAAGACTACTCCAAACTTAAAGAACTCACATTGTCATATCCTGACAACTTCGTTAATCTTACCATAAGTCTGAACGGCTTTCCTGTTGCTGGATTACTTTTTGCCAAAGGAAAGAATCGACTACATTATATACTTGGAGCTCCATCTTCTGAAGGACGGAAAGTGAATGCCGTATCGATAGGGATAAACTATATAATAGAAACATATGGAAGATCCTACCCTACGCTAGACTTCGAAGGCAGCAGTATCCCCTCAGTACACAAATTTTATAAGTCCTTTGGGTCTGAAGTCGTAGAATTTCATGAAATAGAGTATGTAGCTAACTGGTTAGCACTACCATTACAGATCTACAGAAGGTTTTTTAAATCATAGGATAATGGCACGTGAGATGTGAAGCCCTCACCATATTCTACTCCTATGACTTCTCCCATCTCTCTGGATCTCGCATCTAAAAAATTTAAAAACCGTTTTGAACTAATAGGTGTCTCAGCTTCCTTAGAATCAGGGTTATAAAACTGGGTTTTATATGCTAGAATACTTTCAATTTTTCTGCTTTGATACCCGGTAATATCAATCACAAAATCGGGTCTGGTATGATAGTGTTGTATATAATGAAATAAAAACTTCGGTCTGAAGGCCATTTGAGCCTCGTTATTAGAACTAGTGACTATTTTACTTAGACCAGAAAGAAAAAACGCCTCCTTAACTAGCTGAGCTCCTTTAGGATGGTCTATGTGTCTATCGTCTACAGCGTTTGCCAAAACAATCGTAGGTCTGTATTTTCTTATTACCTCTATCACTTTAACTCTAGTCTCCTGATTTAATTCAAAAGAACTATCGCCTAAATTAAGGTTTTCGCGTACCGCTATACCAATTATTTTAGAAGCGTTAGCAGACTCTTCTCTACGAGTAAAGATGCTACCTCTAGTGCCCATTTCTCCCTCTGTTAAGTCCACGATACCTACCGACTTCCCCTCAGCTATAAGCTTCATGAGACTCCCTGAACAAGCTAACTCTATATCGTCTGGATGCGCCCCAAATGCTAGAACATCTAATTTCATATTCAAAAGTAACTATAACTGTACTATTCTAGCTTGGCATTCTTAATAATATACTCGATTTGATAATCCTCAATAGGATCAAACTCCACTCTTATATTGGCATCATACATTTTCGCCCAAACTCCATAAAACATAGTACTGGTGCTCCCTCTATATTTTTTTAGTATCTCATATGATGTATTCCCTGTCTCTCTATGTAGTAGTTTTAGTAACAACTTCCCTTGTGACCTAGTAAGAGTTTGAAGCTGGGATTTAAATTCTGACATAATAGCGTCTTCTGTTGCTTTTACATATTTCCTCTTTGCTCTTCTGGATATAAGTTGATTAAGATTATCATCCATCATCTGCAATCTAAAAGCTGCAAGCTTTGCGTATGGCATCACTTTTTTTACATTACCTACTAGTTTTAGATATGCCTTTTGTTCTTCCTTTGAATTGAACTCTTTTAGTATAAACTCATCAAACGAATAAACAAAAAAAGTATCTCCATCCATATGTATCTTTCTGAGTACCATTCCCGAATCAGCACTTTTATCCTGAGCTATCAATGACACAGTAAGTCCCGATAATAAGAATATCAATAATATCTTTTTCATTGTTACAAATAAATTCAAATAGTATGCCATTAACTTAATAACTCCGCTAAAATTTCCACTGAGTTCAACTTCTTATTCTTTGTTATATGGTACTGATAGTACTTGATTACCTGATTTAACGCCTCTCGTCTTATGGAGCTGTCCACTTGAGTGACTGCATTTTTACTTTTTAATTCAGATAATAAATTAGACACAGGTATAGATGATGTATGAATACCAATATCAGATACGAATCGACCTTGCTCTAAACACAGATATGGGGTAATCTTACTATGGTATCCATTAGGCATAACTCCAAGATGATCCGCTAACTTTAGCATAAAGACAATAGGCTTCAATGGGGATAAAAGACTAATTTCTAAATCTAGAATCTCTGCCTCTATGAAATCAAATAGTTTTTCCTCACATTGCTCTTCTGTGATACACTGGTTTAAAAGCTCTATCATAAATAACGCTACTGATTTTTTAGCCATATCTAGCTGAGTGTCAATTAGAAGCAAAGTTGGTTTGAGATCTTTTACGCTATTAATGTTACTATTGGGTCTATTATATACATCCATGTCTACTATACTAAGCGGAAGTATCATAGCTGGCTTAATAGCCGATTTACCTCTTTTGATACCTTTGAACACGTAACTCCTCAGTCCGAACTCTCTTGTGTACATCTTAGAAATAACACTGCTCTCACTATAATTCGTATTTCGAAAGACAATTGCCCGAGTCTTACTCAGCATACTACCTAACTATCAACAGCTTAGAAACCAATGAGTCTTCATCATCTTTATTAGCGCTGAAAATCAGGTATATCCCAGACTGAGGCTTTTGCCCATTGAAATCTAAGCCATTCCAAACAGCTGTGCCGCCAGTTGCTATCAACTCATAAACTACTCTACCTGCAATATCAGCTATCTTCACTGTAGCATCTTCTGGCAATCCGGAAATAGTAATAGGGCCTTCATACCCTGGCTCTACTGGATTAGGGAATACTATAGTGCCAGAGTGCTTATCAGTAGCCTCAGTAGCATCTCCTCTATATGAAGCTATCCCTTCTATGGTGCCAAAGAAAACTTCTCCAGTCTTTGGTACTATACCAATAGTATTAATCACATTACTAGGCAGCGGACTATTCGCTGTGGTAAAATGATCAATGATCCCAGAGCCATCCTCTTCTACTAACCACGCTCCGTTATTAGTAGCTATCCATTTTCTATTGCCTCCGTCTACTTTGATATCATTGACTACTTCATTTCCCAATAAATATCCTATATCACTGCCGTCATCTATAATTATTTGCTGTGCATCTGCATTAGGTCCTCCATCAAAAACCAAATTGGGATTATAAAATACCGCTATACCTGTTTCTGTTCCTATCCAGATTTGACCGTCCTTACCTTTCACTATGGCCTTCACATTGTTACTAGGGAGACCACCTTGATTACTTGTAGTATTCAAAAACCTTTTTTCCAATTGGCCATTTTCTAACTCCTTTACCACTAATAGACCGGTGCTACTATTTCGAGGAACAAGAATCCATACTTGATTTTGATCATCTACCACCATCTCACCTAGGTTTTGTGTTCCCACATTGAAGTCTGTCCAAGAACCATTAGGCCTTCTTAATATCAAAGGTTTATCTGTTGCAAAGTTAGCCGCCCATAAATTTCCGTCAGTATCTTTTGCCATACCAAAAACTATTTCCCTCCCAGGAACAGACTCTTTAATTGTACTATTCTCTTTATTAAAATACTCAGCAGGGGTACCATCTCTAATCACTGCTAAACCAGCACCAAAACTTCCTAGCCACACCTCATTATCAGCAATACAGATATTCGTAAAGTCTATCATAGAACCTACTATAGGATTACTCTCATCTCTATTTACCCATCTTCCGTCCTGATATATATAATAACCAAATGAGATATACGAGGGGGCATATGCTGTGGTGTGACCGCCTGAGGTGACCCACAATTGATTTCCGACGCCATCCATATCGTAACTATTTAACCCATAAGGCCCTGGCAAAAACAGATAACTCAATTCGTTACTGGTAGACTTCTTAATCATACCAGTATAGAAGCCACCAAACCAAAGATTATTTTTACTATCTAGTAATGCTGCTGACATAGAAGGTTCGGCCCTTTCACTAATACTCTCATTGACATCTATAACAGCTATCCCCTCTTTTCTAACTACTACTAGGTTATCTAAAGTAGAGGAAATATCAAGATAATCCTTAGCAGCATTTTCTACTTGACTATAATTCTTATTTTTATACTTATACAGCATCCTATCACTGACAAAATACAGTGAAGAATTATGAGAAAAAACTAAATATGCACTATCATAAGCTTCATTTGTATTCCAACTTGAAAAGTTCTTAAGATTGACAGAAGCGTTGTTAGCTGGTGCGTATTTAAGCCCTTCGGTAGTGGCAATATAAAGTGTATCATTCAGTATATCCAAAGATCTCACAGCTAAGGATATACCACCAAAACCTAAATTTTGATAATCATCAACGATCTCCTCATTTTCTAAATCTACCACCACTACTCCGAACGGAGTCGCCAAGTATGCTAAATGTCCACTAATTTTAATTTCATAAATATCCTTACCCCCGATTATATCGCTGCGTTTTATTCCTGCCAAATTTATAATTCTATCCCCTTTTACTAAATCTATATTTCCAGATTTATAACCGATTATAACGCACTTATCTAATTCAGAATAAGCCAAAGCCGATACAAATGATTCGCTAAATCCATCCACTTTTGTTAAATACTCAACCTCACCAGAAGGTAAGTCATAAATATACACTCCAACATCAGAGAGTACATACAGTTGTTGATCTACCTGAACTATATCACGTACGCTATTGTATGGAAGGTGCATTCTCCAAGTATATGCAGGAGTATTGTCCTGAGACCAGCTAGTTACAGCACACACTAGAATTAGTAAACAAAGGATTAATCTCATATTTTATATGTTAACAAAACTAACGAATGGACTGTATGTTTTAGTACGAAAGATATAAAAATAGCAAAGATGCTATTGATAAAATAGTAAGCATAAATTTGTAGTAGTAATGGCGAATAAAATAGAAAATAAACCCGAAATAAAAATCAAGCAAAATAGACGTCTTAAGCCCGATTGGTTAAAAACACAAATCCCAGGTGACGGTAAGTATTCAGAAATGCTTAAGCTCGTCAAAGACAATAAACTCCATACTATCTGTGAAAGCGGTAAATGTCCTAACATAGGAGAATGCTGGGGAGCAGGAACAGCTACGTTTATGATAGGTGGTAATACTTGCACAAGGAGTTGCCAGTTTTGTAATGTAGCAACAGGTAAAGGTGAAGCTCTAGACAGTTTGGAGCCTTTTAAGATCGCTCAATCTATAAATATAATGGGAGTTAAACATGCTGTAGTTACAAGTGTAGATAGAGATGACTTAGAAGATGGAGGAAGTGAACACTGGGCTAATACGGTAGAATCTATCCGGAAGTTTAATCCAACTACCACATTAGAAACACTAATACCTGATTTCCAAGGAAATACAAAACAATTAGATCGAGTTATCAATGTTCATCCTGAAGTTGTGTCACATAATATTGAAACAGTAGAGAGACTTTCCAAACAAGTTAGAGTACAAGCTAAGTATGATAGGAGTTTATTTGTACTAAAATACTTAACTGATAGAGGAATGAAAACCAAAAGTGGCATTATGTGCGGAATGGGAGAAACTAAAGAAGAAATTTTTCAAACACTAAGAGATCTAAGAACTTCTGGTGTTTCCATAGTTACACTAGGTCAATATATGCAGCCTACACCGAGACATTTAGCGGTGTCTGAATATATACATCCAGACACTTTCTTAGAGTATAAAAACTTCGGTTTAGAAATAGGATTTACTTACGTAGAAAGTGGCCCATTGGTAAGGTCTAGTTATCACGCTGAGAGACACCTATAACCGATTTTTACATATGGATACTAAGTATTACATCGACTACTACGATTTAGAAAGGAAGCACTGGTGGTTTACTGCTCGCCTCGACATATTAGAATCTATACTGACTAACAAAATCTTAAAAAAAGATAAACGTAAAAGACCATTCAATATACTCAATGTAGGTGTGGCTACAGGAGCTACAACAGAAATGCTTTCTAAATATGGAACGGTCACATCTTTGGAGTATGATAAGGATTGTTGTAAGTTCTTATTTGAAAAAACGGGCATAAAAGCAATCAATGCTAGTGTCACCGATATGCCATTTCAAGATCACTCATACGATCTTGTATGTGCATTTGATGTTATTGAACATGTAGAAGATGATAATCTTGCTATACACGAAATTAACAGAGTGCTAAAAATTGGTGGAAACACTTTTACAACAGTACCAGCATTTCAAACCTTATGGGGAGATCACGATGTATTGAACCATCACTTCCGTAGATATAAAAAGCGAAATTATAACGACTTATTTTCTGCTAATAATATCGAAACTAACTATCTAAATCATTTCAACTTTTGGTTATTCATACCTATCGCAATAGTGAGAATATTTGCTAGAGTTATTAAAACAGGGAGAAACACTACAACCATAACATCTACTGATAATGAAGGAATAAATTCAAACCAAATAGTAGGTAAACTATTAAGAGCTGTTTTCAATTCTGAAAAATACTTAATTAATAATGGGATAAAGCTGCCATTTGGAGTGTCGATCATTCACATTGGTCAAAAAAAACACTAGCCAGATAACACTCCATTAAAAGCTGCTAAATTGGCTTATACTAATTAGGTCGAGGGACGACTATTAATAAGAGTATATTTATATGTCAATTATGTGTGCAGGCTAGAACACTATTTAAACTGCCAAAAGAATCAGAAATAAGCTTTTTACTCCGATCTTTTACTCTAAATCATTACAACCTAATTCAAAATTGTATTGATCCATTACCAAATTTGAATTAAGAAAATTAAGTTTCAAACAAGCACATTAAGAAACTGAAACTCATTTTTTGAAAAATATAAAAAATGTCTAGATTATAAACACTGGTGAAGTAGACCAGTAGTAATAGCGAAATAAATAATTCGAAATATCAGCTTGATATTATTTATTTTGTTTAAACATTGAGTGAACCAAAAGTAATTAAGCCATTGTACAGCAGATAAACATACTATTATAAGCTTTTACACATGACATAAAATAATACAGTGGTAGAACATCCTGCACATTTAGAACTTATAATTGAGTCAATTAGTAAACCTATGAAATTTGATATACACAGAATCCCTACTTATTTCGAATAGAATCAGAGTGTCTAAACTGATTTTAGTTTGACCAACGTTGCTCTTGTCTACAATGGAAAGCACATTGACTACAATAAACATGAGTAAGTGCATATAAACAATACTATGACTATTATAAAAAGAGGAGAGTAACCAAGCACTGTATAAAGCCATCTACAAAAAAATTAAACATACACCACTCTAATACTAGATAGATATTGTGAGTACTATTAGTATAG
>CAWVTM010000023.1:0-17584 GCA_963933305.1 uncultured bacterium | reverse complement strand
TAGATCAGTAACTAAATATTAAAGGCCCACTATCCGTCGGATAGTGGGCCTTTTTGATTTTAATCCGATTATTGCAGTATGATAATAGACACCCACGCACACTTATACGCTGAGGAATTTGATCAAGATATAGCTGACGTAATAGAGCGTGCAAAGTCAGAAGGTGTAGACCGAGTCCTTTTACCGAATATAGATATGAATAGTATACGTCCACTGAAAGCGTTGGTGGCTTCATACCCAGATTACTGTATACCAATGATGGGGTTACATCCATGTTCAGTGTCTACCGATTATAAGAGCCAGCTAGCCATTATTGAGAAGGAGTTACATACAAACGACTATGTAGCAGTAGGAGAGATAGGAATAGACCTTTATTGGGATAAGACTACACTAGATATTCAGAAAGATGCATTTATTATACAGTGCCAGTGGGCCTTAGATAGGAAAATCCCCGTAGCTATTCATGCTAGAGATAGTACGGATATCCTTATAAAAATCCTCCAGGAGGAGGTTAAAGGAGAATTGACAGGAGTTTTTCATTGTTTTGGTGGAGATGTAGATCAAGCAAAGGCAATAGAAGAGCTAGGCTTCTACTTAGGAATAGGAGGTGTGGTCACTTTTAAAAACACAAAACTTAGGGAAGTGCTGGCAGACATATCGCTAGATAGAATAATGGTAGAGACAGATGCACCATATCTAGCACCTGTGCCGTACAGAGGAAAAAGGAATGAATCCTCTTACTTAAGACAGATTATTTTTACTCTGGCAGAAGTATATTCCACTACCCCAGCAGAGATAAGTGCTATTACTACAGCTAATGCATTGAAATTGTTCAAAATATAGTTTTCTTTGCATAATATTATAGAGGAGAGGTGTCCGAGTGGCTTAAGGAGCACGCTTGGAAAGCGTGTGTACATCACAAGTGTACCGAGGGTTCGAATCCCTCTCTCTCCGCCATTTATTTTAACTTAATATACATGAGACCAATGAATGCAAAAGCCTTTTTAGTAATCCTACTTTTTTTATTTTGGTCTTTAGGCTCAGGTTGGTATTATGTGTCCGAAGTTAAAAAAGTGTACCCTATTAGTAAGAGTCTAGTGGAAGTAAAACCAGCGATACTATTTGGTTTAAATGAGGCTAAGCCCATAATCTCAGAAAAATATATTGAATTCAAGCAAGGGTTACTATCTAGAATAGGTGATTTTAATAAGCTTAAAATTACAGGGTTATATTCAGCTGACGAAATTAATAGCACCAGTTTTGAGAATCTGGGTATCGCCAGAGCCATAGCTATACAAAACATGCTAGAAGAGGTAGGACAAGAAAGGGTGACCATAGCTGCTGAACAGATTGATGTGCTTAGTAATGCCCTAACAGTAGATGGCGTATCTTTTCATGTTTTTGTATGCAATGAAGTTTACGAAGAAACTGAATTTGGTGCAGTGATATACGATGTGGATAGTCTAGATGGAGGATTAAATATTAGCTTAGATAACTATCTCAAGTTTCTTTCAAAAGAGGAAAATAACAGAAGGATAGACTTGACTGGCCATACGGATGACATAGGAGATGAAGGAGAAAACTATCGATTAGCACTTAAAAGTGCTAATATCATACGAGAGGCTTTAATAGCAAAAGGTGTGCTACCAGAGAATATTAATGCAAATAGTAAAGGTCAGTCTGAGCCTGTAGCTGATAACAGTACGGAGGAAGGGAGATCTCAAAATCGAAGAATAGAATTAGTAATCGACTAAATAAGTAAAGCAATGACAGAAAAAATATTTGAAAGTCCGGGAGCATCTACGTTGGGGGTTTATATATGGCAAATAGCTGCTATACTTTTGGGAGCGTTTGTCTTAGGGTATGTGTTTCGATTACTACTAAATAGTAAGTTGAAGTCTAGGATAAGTGCATTAGATATAGAAAACCAAATGCTCACGAGCAAGATGATGCCAGAAATAAGCGAGGCTGACATAGAAACGTTGAACAAGAAAATAAGAGAATATAAGACAGAGGCAGATAGGCTTAATACCAAGCTGTCAGACTGTTTTGCTAATAGAATGAAGGCAGAACACGACCTCTCATCTCTGCAGGAGAAGTACAATACATTGTCTAGCTCTGTTAGTACGCAAAAAAAAGAACCTATAGAAGAGACCAAATCAACTCATATATTATCGGCTAGTGTAGCTGGATCTGATCAAAAAGATGACCTAAAAAAAATAGAGGGTATAGGTCCAAAAATAGAAGAATTGCTCAATGCGGATGGCATCCATACTTTTGAGCAATTGATAGAATCTACTGTAGGTCGTATACGCGGTATCCTAATAGCAGCAGGGCCTAACTATGCAGTACATGATCCGAGTACTTGGGCTGAGCAGGCTGATCTAGCGAATACAGAACAGTGGGAAGGGTTAGATTCTCTTCAAGAAGAATTAAAAGGCGGAAAAAGAACGTAGAGTTACTCTGCTTTTATTTTGTCTATTATAGCTGTAGTGCTGTGCCCTGGCAAGAAAGGAATAACATCCACAGTACCGCCACGTGCTAATACAGCATCTGCACCCACTATCGTGTCAATCGTGTAATCGCCTCCTTTTACTAGCACATCTGGTTTCACAGCGTCTATCAGAGTAAGCGGAGTGTCTTCTCCAAAAAGAATAACGGCATCTACAAAAAGGAGTGCGGCTAGTTTAGTGGCTCGAGTTAGTTCATCTATAATAGGTCTGGATGGACCTTTAATAGAGCTTACAGAGCTGTCTGTGTTTACTCCTATGATTAGCCTATCTCCCAAGTCAGCCGCTTTGGCTAGATAATCTATATGTCCGAGATGGAGTATATCAAAACATCCATTGGTAAAAACTACTTTTTCATTATGGATTTGCCAGCTCATCACTTGTTTAGCAAGCTTTTCATTGGAGTCAAAAATCTTTTCAGTTAATATGCTTTTCCACATCTTTTTTTAGTTTTCTAGATTTTAATATAAAGTAGATGAGAGATACTATTCCTACACCTATGATAACAATAAATTGGATAGCATGAGTCACTAGTGCATATGAGTTTCCTAAAATAGGAGCTATGCCATAAATGGCTAAAGCCGCTGGCACTAAAAATTCGAATGTACCTACTCCTCCAGGTATAGGCACTATCATAGCTGCTGTGCCAAATAATAATACTGTAAGGCCAGCTCCAAAACCTAGATGAGACGTACCTGCGAATGCATATAAAATAAAAAAAGGCATGAAGAAGTACATCACCCAGATAAAAAGGCTATAAAAGATAAAAAGTCCTTTTCTCTTTAGGTGAAAAATAGTTTTGACTCCATCTAGTAGGCCTTCTATAAATGACTTGAATTTACCAATTATTGGCAACTTATAAAACCACTCTCTTTTTCTGTAAATTACTATTCCAAAAGCTAAGATTACAGCAATAATTAACCCATACAATTGAAATGATCCTACATCTGTATCTTGAAATAGTGATGAGACAAATTCTGATATCAAATCAAACTGCAAAAAGAATATAGCAACAGCTATCAGTAGTGTAAAGAGTAAATCTACCACACGCTCTACTACCACTGTACCTACTAGTTTATTAAATGGGATACCTTCCAGCTTAGAAAGCACTGCTGGTCTTGTAATTTCACCTACTCTAGGTAGACCCATATTCACTAAATAGCCTAAAATCACAGCGTGAAAACTACCCGCAGTTGTGGCTTTATATCCCATAGGTTCTAATAAAAGATTCCACCTTAGTGCTCTGGCTAGGTGACTGAGGATCCCACAAACCATAGAAAGTACAATCCACTTCGTATCGGCACCTTTTATTTCTTCCCAAACCTCGGGCAAGTCTTGGCTACCGACGGCCAAGTAAAAAAGTAAGCCTCCCAATCCTAAGAAGACTACCGTCTGAATTGCTGTTTTAGCGTTTTTAGTCAAGGATGGCCTTATTATTTTTATCAGGGAATACTAGATATGGTGTAAATTTTTTAGCTTCTTCAAATTCCATACTAGCAAAAGAAATAATAATCACAATATCGCCTTTGGCAGCTTTGCGAGCCGCAGCTCCATTGAGACAAACCATACCGTCACCTCTTTCTCCAGCAATGGCATAGGTCTCTAGACGCTCGCCATTATTATTATTAACTACGAGTACTTTCTCCCCTTCTATTAGATTAGCAGCGTCCATTAGATCTTGGTCTATGGTGATACTTCCTACGTAGTCTAACTCAGTTTGAGTGATTTTAGCACGGTGAATTTTTGATTTTAGTACTTCTATTAGCATATCAATATGTATGCAGCAAAAGTACATTTTATTGGGTTAATAAATAACGAATGTCAAGTGCATGAGTCTACTCATAAAGGATATACAATTACTAAATAGCCTCATTCGTACTATACCTATGAGAAAACCATCAGAGATAAATTATGCATCCATGGCAGATATAGCGTTTCTGCTGCTTCTCTTCTTTTTAGTCACTACTAGCATTGACCAAGACCATGGTATATCTAGCACCATTGCTAAACCATTTGACGTACCAGACAGTGTCCAGATAAGTCAGTCTAGCCTATGGGTAAATGCTAAAGGTACATTTATGGTCAATGAGAAAGAAGTCACTAAAACTCTCTTGAGCACAGAGATGAGTAAGACATTTGATAAGAAAAAATGGGTAAAGAATGTGTTGCTTGTGAAAAGTGATAGAGAAGTAGTCTACGAATCATTTCTAATCGCATTAGACGAAAGTAAAAAGGCTTTTAAACTATTTCAGAATGACTGTGTACTACAAGATCTTGGTAAAGAGTATTCAGAACTGTCAGACACAATGAAAGTACAGCGACAGCTCTATCACCTAGTGGCTCTAGCAGAAAATGTGATCGATTAATAGGCTATTCACTGAATGTCCGGCAGTTGCTCTGCCGTAAAACACAAAAATTGAAGGATGTTAATACCTACTATTTAACCCAATACAAGTGAGAAGAAATCACGTACATTTCCCACTTTATGTATTTTTATTTTAAACTCTTTTTGACTTATGTCTAACTGATCACTCATTACAAATGCCTTAAAACCCAATTTTTCAGCCTCTTTTAGCCTTTGGTCTATCCTGTTTACACCCCTTATCTCTCCACTGAGTCCTATCTCGCCGGCGAATACCATCTTAGGTGGAAGTGCTAGATTTTCAAACGAAGAAACAATAGATGCAGCTATACCAAGGTCTGTAGCTGGATCATTTATCTTTAGTCCACCTGCTATATTTACAAAGACATCCTGCTGAGAGAGTTTGTACCCACATCGTTTTTCTAATACAGCCAGAAGCATATTCAATCTTTTGATATCATAACCATTTGTGTTACGCTGAGGATTGCCATATACCGCAGGACTTACTAAAGCTTGCGTCTCTATAAGTAAACTTCTATTTCCTTCTAGAGAAGCCACTACGCTTACGCCACTTAAGTTTTCACTGCGTTGATTTATTAGTATTTCAGATGGATTATCTACTTCGCGCATTCCCTCATTAGTCATCTCGTAGATGCCCAACTCTAAGGAGCTACCAAATCTGTTTTTCAACGTACGTAGTATTCTATAGCTGTTCTGTGTTTCTCCCTCAAACTGTAACACCGTATCTACCATGTGTTCTAGCAGCTTGGGCCCGGCAAGTTGACCATCTTTAGTGATATGTCCTACCAGTATGATAGGCACTTCATTTTGCTTGGCATATTGTATCAGTAGCGAGCTACTTTCTCTTATTTGGGATATAGTACCCGGAGTGGAGTCTAGGTATTTGCTAAACATAGTCTGTATAGAATCTATGATGACTAAGCTGGGTTTATTTTCTTTTAGTTTTTTTATGATGTTTTCTACGGAAGTTTCATTCAGCAGCAGGCACTCCTGGTTTGTTATGCCTATTCTGTCTGCTCGCATTTTTATTTGATTTAAACTTTCCTCGCCACTTACATACATGACACGCTTATTTATCCGTAGAGCACTTTGGAGTAGCAACGTACTTTTACCTATGCCCGGCTCACCACCCAGTAGGATTACAGATCCGGGTACTATGCCTCCTCCGAGTACGCGGTTTAGTTCTATTCCCGGAGCTTTCAGTCGTCTAAGCTCTATTCCTTCTACGCTAGTCACCGGGGTGACCACACCGTCTATGTCATTTAGATTCATCATAGCAGCCTTAGGCTTAGTTACTATTTCTTCTTGCAGTGTATTGTATTCTCCACACGAGAAACACTTTCCCATCATTTTAGGGTAATTGCTCCCACAGTTTGAGCAGATATAAGCTTTTTTAAGTTTGGCCATTTTGGTGTTTTTTCCGTTGGTAAAGCGAAAGTGGTTGTTTTTATATTCGTATGAAAATTATATACGATATAGCATCACTTTTGAGTTATAAAAAAAAGATAAAACAGAAATTATGTACAAATTGATTAACCGTACTATAAATTTTCTATTTTTGTCCGCAATACGAAATACGAAATAAGAATTAAAATAAAAATGAAAAAATTTACATCGTTATTAATGTTGTTATGTTTAATGACATTCAGTGTTCAGTCAAGTTTTGCCGAAGGTGAAGCAGAAGAGGCTCCGGAAGAAATGGAAGCTGCTGTAGAACCAGCAGATTCAAATGCTGTAGACTCAAATGCTGCAGTGGTAGAAGAGGCTGTAGAGGAAGAAGTGATAGAAGAAGCTCCTGAGGCAGAGGTAGAAGAAAGTGGACTCCAAGTATTGAAGAAAAAATTTATAGAAGGTGGCCCAGGATTTATGGCTCTTCCTCTTATTTGTCTGATTCTAGGACTTGCTATCGCTATAGAGCGTATCATCTCTTTATTTTGGATGAGTATCAATACGGATAAGTTTGTAGCTGAGATAGAAAGTGAAGTAGTAGCTGGCAACTTAGAAGGGGCAAAAGAAATATGTAGAAATACAAGGGGCCCCATTGCCTCCATATTTTACCAAGGACTAGATAGAGCTAGTCAAGGGGGTACTATAGATGTAGTAGAGAAGTCTGTAGTAAGTTACGGATCTGTGCAGATGGGCCAATTAGAAAAAGGCCTAGTATGGTTATCCTTATTTATAGCACTAGCACCTATGCTTGGGTTTATGGGTACAGTGATTGGTATGATTGGAGCATTTGACGCTATTAAAGCGGCGGGAGATATTTCTCCAGGTGTAGTAGCAGATGGTATATCGGTTGCACTTCTTACTACAGTAGCTGGTCTTATAGTAGCGATTATACTTCAAGTATTTTATAACTTCATCACTTCTAAAATTGATGGTATCGTGAATAGAATGGAAGATTCTTCTATATCATTGGTAGACATGTTAGTTAAAAACAAAGCGGTTAAAGGATAATGGGAAAATTAGGAAAGATAATATATTATTCAGTAATTGTTCTATTGGTATTGATCTTCGTGATCGTTCTTATAAATGATAGTTTTGCCGGTAGTGGATTCGGTTTATATATTACTATAGCACTTGGAGTATTAGCAGTACTGGGTACATTGGTTTCTTCTGTTATCCATTTAGTGAATAATCCAAAAGGAGCCAAGAGCCTCATTATTGGCGCAGCAGT
This sequence comes from uncultured bacterium, assembly GCA_963933305.1. Classification (GTDB taxonomy): domain Bacteria; phylum Bacteroidota; class Bacteroidia; order NS11-12g; family UBA9320; genus UBA9320. The sequence goes on along the minus strand of CAWVTM010000023.1, from coordinate 10,014 downwards.
CTTATTAGTAGTGTGTGTTATAGGTTATGCAGCGAGCTCAGGAGAAATTACAAATCACTTTTTAAAGTATGGTGTGTCTACTTCTAATGAGTCTAAAATGATAGATATGGGGATTTACCTCACAGGGTTTTTATCCATTGTATCTGTTGTTGCTATCTTGGTGTCTGAGGGTATCGGACTATTTAAAAATTAAAATAACAGATTATGGGAAGCAGAAGAAGAGATATTCCAGAAATTAATGCAGGCTCCATGGCCGATATTGCCTTCCTGCTATTGGTTTTCTTTCTGGTGACTACTACCATGGATGTACCGAACGGACTCCAGGTGGCGTTACCGCCAATATCGGAAGAACCACCAGAAGATAGTAAGCAGAAGAAGCGTGAAGTGCTAGAAGTACTAGTAAACTCTGCAGATCAGCTTTTAGTAGAAGGTAGCGCACTGACTATAGACAAGCTGCGTCAGAAGACAATGGATCACCTTACTAATGAAGGTAGAAACCCTACTCTTTCTACTACGTCTACCAAAGCCATTGTTTCCTTAAAGAATGACAGAGGTACATCGTATGATATGTATGTGCAAGTGTATAACGAGCTTACGGCAGCATACAACAAAGTGCGAGATGAATACTCGATGCAGAAGTATGGAGTGATTTATTCTAAGTTAGATCCTCTCAGAGATGAGGATAAGATAAAGGAAGTTAAGAAGAAGTATCCGAAAAAACTTTCAGAGGCAGAACCAGTAAGTATAGGAGGATAATTATGGCAAAATTCAAAAAAGACGGAGGAAGAAAGTTACCAGCTATCAATACATCTGCATTACCAGATATCGTATTTATGCTTCTATTCTTTTTCATGGTAGCTACCAAGATGAGGGATAGAGAGATGAAAATACGCACTCAGTTACCGCAGGCTACAGAAGTTGAAAAACTAGAAAAGAAGTCTAGACTTAACTATATTTTTGTAGGACCTCCATTGGATAAAGCCTTTGGTACTACTCCACGTGTTCAGTTAGATGACGCTTTTGCTACAGTAGATGACATACAGCAGTATATCACGCTACAAAACAGTAAAAAAGATGAGAGAGAAATCCCGTATATGACTACATCTCTGAAAGCTGACAAAACAGTAAAGATGGGTATAGTTACAGATATAAAGCAGGAACTTAGAAAAGTAAATGCATTAAAGCTTAGCTATACTGCTTCAAAAGCAGCAGATGAGTAATAATCTGACAAATATATTTCGTAAAAAGGAGAGCATTTGCTCTCCTTTTTTTGTTTTACGAGAAATATGGATTGTTCTTTGCAGAGATTATACATGGCAGACACATTAGCCTATATAAAGACTCCTATAGAGTCTGAGCTTCGCATCTTTGAAGATAGATTTAAAGATAGCGTAAAGAGCAACGTACCTCTATTGGATACTATAATGAATTATATAGTAAAGCGTAAGGGTAAGCAGATGCGGCCGCTTCTTGTATTGCATTGTGCCAAGCTTTTTGGTGAGGTGAATGAGTCCACTTATCGTGGTGCAGCTTTAGTAGAGTTGCTACATACTGCTACTTTGGTGCATGATGACGTAGTAGATGAGAGTAATATGCGTAGAGGGTTTTTCTCTATCAATGCACTTTGGAAAAATAAAGTAGCAGTGCTAGTAGGTGACTATTTACTGTCTAAAGGATTACTTCTTTCTTTAAAAAACAAGGATTTTAAAGCACTCGAAATACTCAGTAGTGCAGTGGAGCAGATGAGTGAGGGAGAGCTACTTCAGATGGAGAAAGCACGTAAGCTCGATATCACGGAGGAAGTATACTTTGATATCATCACTAAGAAAACAGCCTCATTATTAGCTAGCTGCTGTGGTATAGGAGCTCACAGTACAGCCGCGAGTGAAGATGTAATTAAGGATATTATGACTATGGGGGAAGCTACAGGCATAGCTTTTCAGATCAAAGATGATCTCTTCGACTATGGAGATAATAAAGTAGGTAAGCCCACGGGTATAGATATAGTAGAGAAGAAAATGACTTTGCCGCTTATATACGCTCTAAATGCTGCGGATAAGAATGAGCGTAGACAAATCATACGCATCATCAAAAAGGATAAAAAGTCTAAGCAGCAAATAGCACAGGTTATAGATTTTGTGAAAGAAAAGGGAGGAATAGAATATGCTCAAACACGCATGATGGAGTACAAGTCTAAAGCTCAAATACTATTGAATAACATAAAGACAGAATCCTCAACGGAGTATCTAAATGCTCTTATAGACTACGTTATAGAGCGTAAAAAGTAGTGCCTATCTAGTATTGTACTAAGCCAAGAATCTCTAGCCCTTGCTCAAAGACTACATCCACAGGAATATCCGCAGTAGTAAGCCTATCTAAGTCTTTTTGAAGAGCAGCACTTACAGTTCCATCTTTTTTCATAAGAGCTAGTACGCCATCCTTATCTCCGTCTCCCTGTAGCTTTAGTATTTTAGATGAAAGACCGGCTATAGCTTCTTTCATTTTCTCCATATTTACAGAGTATTTACCATCCTTGTCTCTTGTGAATGCTTCTTGCTGATTGAAATAGTTGAAGCGGAGCATATTCGCTTTACCGTGAGCACTGCTAGCCCCAAAACGTACGGATCTAAATATCCCTGCTAAGAAAGTCACGTAATAGTCCATTAGTTCACCTTCTTCTAACACTCCTTGCTCTTTTAACTGAGTCACCATATATAGGCCTAGAATATCTGCTTTCCCTTCCTCTAATGCACTAAACTCCTCTCCCAAAGCTTCACGCACCATTCCTTTGCCATTCACAGTATTCTTTATTCCAAGGCCGTGTGCCACCTCGTGAAACATGGTGTTGCTAAAAAATGCGTTAAACGTGATGTGCTTGCGCTGTTCCTTAGCTATTAATACGTCAGATATAGGCAGTAGTATATAATCGTATTTGGCCTTCATGGCATTCTTCAGTTGGCTACGTCTAGTTCCGTATTTCAGTTGTATGGCTTCATCATTGGGTAGATTTACAGCTATAGTCTTACTTCCAGCATTGCAGTCTCCTGCGTAGAATATAACATCGTATGCATTGAGCTGAGCCGCATCACTATTGGGTGTTTCCTGCTTATACAGTGAGTCGACAGGTAGGTTAGCTTGCAGCTGTGGTAAGTAGCTAGCGTACTTCTCTAGTTTTTTGCTCCAAGACTTATCCTTTACTAGTATGTACGCTTCATACGCTGTGCGGTAGTTATAGAGTTTATCTTCATAGTGTTCTATCGGACCTATGATGATATCTAACGTATTGTTTTTCATATTAATCCATGCGATATCACTGGCATCGTATGTATTACTAAGTAGAGCTGCAGCTCTTAGTTCTATGTAGTTTTTCAGTTCAGGATCATCACAGATCTCAGCTGCTTGCATTAGGTGTCCGCTGGCTTTTTCTAGTTGTGGTCTAAAGAATTCAGTATACGGAATGGTGTAAAGTTTCCCAGCCTCATCTCTACGTACCATGCTATATTGACCCTTTTCGTCTTTTAGCCCAAGTTCTTCAAACTCATCTTTGGTAATATCTACTGGATAGATATTAGATCCAAGCGGTTTTAGTTCTATATTATCCAGAAATGGTTTGTCACTATCTAGTCTATCCCACGGCCCATAATTCACCTCTGCAAAGTTTTGCAAATCGGGATTAGATATAGAGTTTAATAACTGCTCTTTATCACCATACGCTTGTAGCCAAAAGAGTTCGTTCATTACGTCTGCTGCTGCAAAAAGGTGTGGAAGCATAGCTTTCTCAGAATTAGTAAGCTGTGAGAGGTCTGTGGTGAGCTTCACAGGAATATAGGTGCTCAATCCTTCTACCATTTCATTGTCTGCATCTTCAGCCGGTCCAATGCTGCAAGCTGCTATTAGGAGAAGACAAAGTATGAGTGAGTTAATTTTTAACATGATAATGCGAGTATAGTAAATTTATAGGAGAGATAAAGTAGAACTATTGCCGTGCTTGCATTTATTTTTGATCCAACGAAAAATAAAATGTTTGGATTAGGTAAGATAACAGAAGCAAAGAAAAAAGCAGAAGAGTTAGGAGTGCAGCTTGCTGGAATGGATTTTGAAGGAAAATCATACAATGAGAAAGTGAGCATTAAATGTACTGGTGATAAGCGTTTTCACTCTTTAAATATAGACGATAGTATATTTAAAATACGCAGTAGAGAAGAAGTTCAGCAGATGGTGCTAGAGGCTATAGATAGGGCAGGTATGCTAGCTGATATTCACGTAAAACAAGAAATGGCTAAAATAATGCCGAGCATTCCTGGAATGGCACTATAACTTATAGTTTAGCCCTATACTAGCTAAGAATGGAGCACCTGTCGCTAGTTCAAAATTAACACCAAAGTGGTCATCAAAATAGTAACGCCCACCTATAGCTACAAGGCTAAAAGCAGGTCGGCCTCCACCAAACCCTTTTAGGGCGTCTATTCGGCTATTCTCAGAATCAAAATCTGTAAACCAGAAGATAAAACCGACTCGAGCCGCAGAGTAGAGTTCTAATCTATCATTATTAGTAGTATACTGGTAACGAGGCACTACACCTATGTAGAAACGATTAAAATTAGTAGTAATCCCTGAAATGACAATGGTATCTAAAAAGTTAATGTCTACCTCATTTATATCAGCTGAGAAATGTTGAATACTTGCTAGAGCTCCTATTGAAAACTGTTCATTGACTCCGTAATCAAAGGATAAAGCCATTACAGGGGTGTTAGAACCTCCTACTAAAGTGGAGGCTATAGAGTCATCTTCTACTATTTTTAGAGCGAGTCTATAAGTAGCACCAGTAAAACTACCTCCTACATTTATGCCTATGACACTTTCTTTTTCTTGCTGAGCGGATAGATTAAAAGAAAGAAGAATTGTAATTAATAATGTGATGTTTTTAGTCATTTATAGTACAAGGTTAGTTCTTTTATTGGATTCCAAAAGTGTCTGCTAATGTCCACAATTTGATCATTATACATGATTACTTTTTCTGCTTCTAGCAATTCCTGCACGCGTGTGGCAGTGCTAAAGTGTCCTTTACCAGTGAGTAGACCATTTCTATTTACCCCCTCTGTGTGCAGGTATAGGAATGGAGAGGTTCATAGCCCAGCCTAAGTGTCTAGCAGATTTAGCGGCACCTAGATAGGTGCCTATAGCCCCATAAGAAGTTACCCTACCTTCTGGTATGAGCCTTTTGACTTGGCATATTAGCTTAAAAAAGTCGGCGTTTTTATTGTAATTTTTGTTAGGCATTGTTTTTGTCATTAGTTTGAATGATATAAGCAACTAAAGTATAAAGACATACGTCTTTACAACATTATATTTGTACAAAATAAAGAAGTAATACACTACATGATTAAATATACAGCACTACTGATTGGCGTCTTTTTATTTATTAATTCCTATGCACAGTATGACATATCTGTAAAAATAGATGGACTTACCTGTGATGATGAGCTACTATTGGCTAATCATTTTGGTGATAAACAATACCTAAGGGATACCTCAGGGTGTAAGAATGGAGTCTTTCATTTTAGAGGAGATACTAAACTGGAGTCTGGCGTATACCTAGTGGTACTGCCTAAGAAAAATTATTTTGAAATTTTGGTGTCTAGTGAAGAGAATCAAATGAAGTACAGCTTCATCACAGATACTACCCTGAAACCGGAGATGACTAAGGTGAGCGGGTCCAAGGAAAACGAATTGTTCTTTGATTTTAATCGTTTTGCAGTGACGAAGAGTCTTATAGCCTCAGCACTTAGCAAAAATATAGAAGCGGAAGAAGACGTAGAAAAGAAAGAGGCTCTAAAAAAGGAACTAAGAGAGATAGGCAAAAGTGTAGCAGTGAAGAGAAATGAGATAGCAAAAGGGAATACCGAGATGTTCATAGGTAAGCTGTACACAGCTATGAGGGAAATGCGACCTATAGATGCTCCAGAAGGTATGAATAACGAAGAGCAGCAAAAGTTTCAATACCTATGGATGAGAGAGCACTATTGGGACAATGTAGATTTGGGTGAAGATGGCCTTGTAAGGTCTCCAGTATTTCACGGGAAGCTTACAGATTACTTTAAGTCCTATATGCCGCCACTGCCAGATACGGCTATTATGATGGGAGATAATCTGATTAATAAAATAGAAGCTGCGGGTAGTGATGAGCAATATAAATATACTGTTCACTATTTATTGGGATATTTTGAGGAGGCTAAGTACATGTGTTTTGATAAGGCCGTGTGGCACATGGCTAAAAATTACTACTGTGCAGGTAAGGCATTTTGGTCAGACTCTGCTTACGTAGCTAAGATGTGCACCGAAAGTGCTAAAATGGAACCTACTTTATGTGACAAGGTAGCTCCAGATATGAATATGCCAGACTCTAACTTTAAGGAGCGTATTCGGATGTCTGAGATAGATAAGCCAGTTACAGTGTTAGTGTTTTGGGATATCAACTGCGGTCACTGTAAGGTAGAAATGCCGATTATCAGCCGTATGTATGATAGCATGACTAATGAGCACTTTGAGATATATGCTATTTACACTCAGGGGGACTGGGAAGGATGGAAAAAAAGACTTGCAAAAGATAAGTTTAATTTTATCAATGTAGCCAATGCCTTTGGTGAAGAGAAGTTTAGAGATATGTATAATATCCGTAGTACACCGCAGGTATACATACTAGACAAGGATAAAAACATCAGATTCAAGAAAATAGGAGCAAAGGATATAGCCAATACTGTACAATATCTGCTAGAAGAGCAAGGAATAGTAGAGCCAACCAAGGAGATAGTATCTCCGACTCCAGAGGATAAGGAAAATGCTAATTAGTGTTTTTTTTAGATTTTAAATCTCTGTACATTTCACCTAAGAGTATGGACAAACCGAGGTTGTAATACGGTGAAGCCAGTCTTCTAGATTCCTTTGGTCCCACGGCTAATCGATAACCTATACCTGCTTTGATACCTACCCATGGAAGCAACTCATAGTATGCGTTAGTGCCTATCTCTATTGGGATTATCCGGTAATTGTCAATACGTATTTTAGTGTTTTTATCACTGTCAGTATACCTGTATGCTACATTCCCTATACCTATTTGTAGCGGTACACTCAGGCTCAACCGATTGTGATGATAGTAGTCATACTCTATGCCTAGGCTCACATTAGAAGTATTAATAAACCGATATATGGAGTCTTGAGTAAAGTTCCCATTGTTTATAAGTAGAGTTTCGTTTGCTTTACCAAAACTGTAAACTCCTATAGTAAGCTTCAGTTTTTTATTAAAATCTAGACCAGCTACTATCCCATAAAGTTTTGTCCTGTTAGACTGGATAAAGGTATTCCGATTATGGAATCCGAATATGAATGTAGGATTAGGAGTTTTTAATGCAGTTTTGATGGAGTCTAGCAGTTCGTGCTGACCGTTAGACATTAAAGTACATAGCAAAAAGAGAATAAAGAATGGCCTCTTTTTTAAATGAATAGTATTCATTTCGACTTGCATTACCCCATCAAGAGTACTTTGATATTAGCACTAAACAGCTTTACAGCTATGGCTAGAATTATGATTCCAAAAACTTTATTCAGGATTTTAGCTCCCGCTGGGCCTAATATTTTTTTGATTCTATCTACACTTCTAAGCACTATGAATATCACTATCATATTTAAGACTATAGCAATTATGATATTAATGGTTTCGTACTCTGCACGAATAGAGAGAATGGTAGTAAGTGTGCCTGCTCCTGCGAGTAGCGGAAATGCTAAAGGCACCACTGAAGCCGTGGCTGTGTCTGCATCATCATCTTTAAAAATCTGAACGCCTAGTAACATCTCAAAAGCTATAATAGCCATTAGTATGCTTCCTGCCACTGCAAATGAGCCAATATCTACACCGACAAATTGTAGCATAGACTCACCAAGGAAGAGGAATGAAATCAAAATAACTGCTGTGACTATAGTAGCTAGTCCCGGACGAATCTTTGTTTTTTCCTTAATAGCAATGATCAGGGGTATAGCACCTAACACGTCTATGACTGCAAAAAGGACTAAAAATGCAGAAAGTATTTGATTAATATTCATCAGTTAAATTACCGATGCAAAGGTGTGTAAAATAACCTAATCTTTTACACAGGTTTAAAACCCTCGAACGCCTGCTTACAATTATTGCAATAGTGCAAGCTACGGCAGAGTGTAGGCCCAAAGGGGCTTTTCATTATGGTGTCTTCACTATCACAATAGGGACATTTGGTAGCTTCCAATATTTCCATTGTGATGTTAGCACAGTTTCGCATAGGAGGGGCCAGGCCGTGCTTTTTTATAGCAGCGTGCCCTTCTTCCGATATAAGATCTGTGGTCCATGTAGTTTCAAAACTAGTGGCGACTGTAATTGCCCCTAACGCTGGATAAGAACCGAGATGCTCTTTCACCATATCCTCCATCATACGCAGTGCAGGACAGCCTGCAAAGGTGGGAGTAAGAGTGACGTGGATATCGTTACCTTGTAGCACGTCTATGCCAGTTACTATACCTAAGTCTACTATCGATATAGTTGGTATTTCAGGATCTTTAACTGCTTTTAGTTCTTCGCGTATGTATTCTGCTGTTATCATTTTATTATTCAAATGGATTAGACCATTTTTGGTTGGTATATACATCTCTACCTGTGAGTGTCTTTAAGAACTCGACAATTTGAGATTTTTCTGTTGCTGATAGATTTAGATTCTGAAGATTATCTCCTGGTCTAAGCCTATTATCCAGATTGTCATTATTTGATGGAATATTATTATAGTGGGCTATTACACCTTGAAGTGCTCCAAAACGACCGTTATGCATCAGGAGTCCATTCACATTTCCTGCTTGGTTTACGATATCTCGAAGACTGGGAGATCTTATTACTGTGAGGTCTGTTCCGCCACCTATAACCCCAGTAGTACCATTATTTCTAGATATTGGATCTATGTCAAATTCTGGTGCCCTGTGGCAGCTTCCGCAGTTTGCCCCCCCAGCAGTTCTAACTCCATCTGAGCTAAACTTAGTGGGAGCTAAAAACAATAATTTTCCAGCATTTTCGTCGTCAGTAAAATTATCGAAATTAGCTCTATCACTTGGAGCTGTGGCTCTTCCTTTATCAAACTTAGAGTCAAAAGATTGAATACTTCTTATGAACTGTGCCAGAGCATTTTGTATGCGTTCTTCAGTGATAGATTCATCGCCATAGACGTATTCAAAAAACTCACGGTAGTAGTCCTCAGTACTTAGTTTAGCAATAAGGTCAGTCAAACTAGGATCACCATTCTCACCGCTGTAGCCCATCTCTATGTGGTCCTGTATAGGTTGAGAAGATTGCAGTTCTAGATTGGCGGCTCGCTTGTCCCAAAAGAACTTCTCTTCTTCTGCAAACCGAGTATTAATTAATCTCATTGAGTGTCTACTAGTGGTCCCGTTTATTCCCTTACTAGCTGCTGGAGAATCACCAAAAGCGAGATCTTGCTTGTGACAACTGGCACAAGCAATAGTGTTGTCTACAGATAGCATTTTGTCATAGAATAAAACTCTACCTAGGGTCGCTCCTTTATCTGTGATATCATTGTTTGCTGTATTGTCTTTGGTGATGTAGCTTGGGATGTTTTGTGTAGCGTAGTTTGCAAGGTTTTCTAAATCTATCTTAGTGCCAAATTTAGTTTTAATGGCCTGATATGTGTTTCCCAATGGCTTCCCAATTATTTCACTGTCATCTTTACAAGCATAAGTCCCCATTAAAATGAAAGAAAATATAAATAAGGTGATTTTAGTTTTATTCATAATTGCGTATGTTGTGAGTCAGATAATATTTGCACCGATTTTATTCTAAGTTTTAAACTTGATGGTCTTACCAGTCAGCACTCGGGTCTATAGTGTACACCTCAGTCATTTCTTTAAGTAGTGGCTGCAGGTGCTTAGTATGTTCACCTATTCTGCCACCATATACCGGTGCCCAGCTAGCGGTACTTGGCACTA
>CAWVTM010000022.1:0-17943 GCA_963933305.1 uncultured bacterium | reverse complement strand
GATAAGTATTGAAAATACTTCAGGTACATAACTTCAGCGTAAAATTTAAATTAAATAAAGACGAGACTTTCACAGCGGTGAAAGAAATAGCCTTTGGTATTCATCAAGGACAAATACTAGGTCTGATAGGTGAAAGTGGCAGCGGTAAGTCTGTGGCTAGTCAATGCTTAACGCGTCTAATAGATGACGCTAATCTCACTGGAGAGGTGCTATTCTCTCACAAGGATATGCTTGTAAATCTGCTCACTGCAGATGAAGCTACACTCCGCGAAATACGGAAACATGAAATAGCCTATATTTTTCAAGAGCCCATGACTGCTCTTAATCCACTGATTCCTTGTGGTAAACAAATACTGGAATGCTCAACAGCACAGAGTCCTGAGATTCTCTCTGAGCTATTGGAAAAAGTAGAACTCACAGATACGAAAAGAGTAGCTTCTAGCTATCCTCATGAGCTCAGTGGAGGACAGCGACAACGTATAATGATAGCCATGGCTCTAGCCAAAAAGCCAAAACTTCTTATAGCCGACGAACCTACTACTGCACTAGATATAGCAGTTCAAACTGGAATCTTAGCCTTGCTAAAAAAACTAAGTAGAGAGGAAAACATGGGTATTTTATTTATCACTCATGACTTGCTGTCTCTCAAAGGATTCGCAGATCATATAGCTGTGATGTACCACGGTAATATCGTGGAACAAAATACTGCTAGTCAACTACTAGATAATCCACAACATCCCTATGCCAAAGCACTTATAGAAAGTAGAGCTACCTATAATAAGCGTGGTAAGGTGTTAGCTGAAATAGATGATTTACTAGAAAACAGGGACGGTGAACTCCATTTTCACCAACCTAAAAGAGTAGCTCTTTCTAAAGAACAAAATTCTAATGAAGTACTCCTCTCATTACATAGTGTAGAAAAGTCTCACTTCAAATCTTCATTCTTCACAAAAAAAGAGACCAAAGTACTTCACGATGTAAACTTTACCTTAAATAAAGGAGACATTTTAGGGCTTATAGGAGAAAGTGGCAGCGGGAAAAGCACTATTGCTAAGCTGATACTGAAAATATGGGATCCCACTTCAGGTAATCTGATGCTGTATGATAAGGATATAGCTACTACCAAAGATCTCTCTGAGAAGATTCAGTTGGTTTTTCAAGATCCTTTTTCATCTCTGAATCCCAAACATAAGATAGGAAATGCAATTAGCGAAGTGCTTCAAACTATTGATAAAAAGGCAGCAAAATTAACCATTAGAGAAAAAGTAATATCTTTGCTGAAGGAAGTAGGTCTAACAGCTTCTGATTTTGAAAAATATCCCCACGAGTTTTCTGGTGGTCAGAGACAGCGAATTTGCATAGCCAAGGCACTTGCCAAAAATCCCAAAATTATAGTATTAGACGAGGCAGTAAGTGCACTAGATGTAAGCGTACAAGCCAAGGTTCTAAACTTGCTGAATGACCTGAAAAGAGAAAAAGGTTTGACCTATCTACTCATATCACACGATATGAATGTGGTGAGTTATTTCTGTAATAAAATAATAGTCCTGAAACAAGGACGAGTAATAGAATCAGGAGAAACTGATAGATTAATACGTAATCCAACATCAGATTACACCAAAACACTGCTGGAACACAGCATAAATTAGAAAACACAATTTTGAAAAATAAGAATAAACAAAACGGACAATCCAATAGCTATGAAGAGATACTACAAGTACTCGCTGCTAGTCCTAATAGACCCCTAAACTATAAACAAGTGGGTGCCAAAGTACCTCGCATATCCTATAAAGAAGTAAACAGCATATTAGAATTACTAGTAGGAGAAGGTAAGATAAAACAGCCTGAAGTAGGCAAATACATGTTTGAGCGAATGACTGCTGACGAAATAATAGGGAAACTAGATTTCAACTCTAGAGGTGATGCATACCTAGTAGTAGAAAACCTAGATGACGACATTAAAGTAAAATCTGGCAATACGCTAGATGCCTTTGATGGTGACGAGGTAGCCGTAAAACTCAAATATATTACGGGAAAAACTAAGCCAAAGGCCTTTGTAACTAGGGTAATAACTAGAGCTAGAGAAACATATGTAGGAACTGTATCTGCCGGAGGAAATTCGTTTTTCATAGTACCTGACGGTACTAAGATGCATACGGACTTCTTCTTACCAAAAGAGCGAGCAAACGGTGCTACAGATGGAGATAAAGTTATTTTTAAACTACGAGACTGGCCAGCAAAAGCTAAAAACCCATATGCGACTATAGTCGATATACTGGGTAGATCAGGAGAAAACACAGCTGAAATGCACGCTATAGTAGCTGAATTTGGTTTTGATACAAAGTTTGATGATGCTGTAGAACACGCAGCAGACGAATTTCCTACTCAAATTTCAGATGAAGAAATAGCCAAACGAGAAGATTTCAGAAAAGTCACTACATTCACTATAGATCCAGCTGATGCAAAAGATTTTGACGATGCACTTAGTTTTCAGACCTTGCCAAACGGTAATATAGAAATAGGTGTACACATAGCCGATGTATCCCACTTCGTCACTCCAGGAGATACTATAGACCAGGAAGCTGTGAAAAGAGCTACTTCTGTTTACCTAGTAGATCGTACTATCCCTATGCTTCCAGAGAGACTAAGTAATGAGCTCTGCTCGCTACGTCCTCATGAGGAGTCACTTACATTCTCGACTATCTTTGAGCTAGATGCCAAAGGTATCGTGAAGAACTATCGTTTTGCCAAAACGGTAATCTACTCTGATCATAGATTTGCGTATGAGGATGCTCAAGAAGTGATAGAAAATAAAGCAGGAAAGTATGCTAAGGAACTAGGAACGATGAATGACATCGCTCTGTACCTGAGAAATGCTCGCTATGACAATGGAGCCATCAATTTTGAAACCACAGAGTTCAGATTCGTACTGGATGAGCAAGGAACTCCGACGGCTGTAATACCTAAAATGCGTAAGGATGCTCACAAAATGATAGAGGAATATATGCTATTAGCCAATAAATATGTGGCCATGCACCTCTATACCAAAAATGATAAAACGCCACTACCTTACCGTGTGCACGAAGAGCCAAGTGAAGAAAGAATATTGGAGTTTGCAGCGACAGCATTAGAGTTTGGTATCAAGATAGATACCAGTAGTTATAAGGCATACAGCCACTCTATCAACGAAATGGTAGCTAAAATAGAAGGTACTATGGAAGGAGATATATTACAGCCACTAGCTATACGTAGTATGCAGAAGGCATACTATACCAGTCAAAAAATAGGACACTTTGGGCTAGCATTTGATTACTACGCTCACTTCACCTCTCCTATACGTAGGTATCCAGATCTGATCACACACCGTATGCTACACGACTATCTTACTAAGACTAAATCCTTTGACTACGGAGATGTAGAAAAAATGGCAAGTCACAGTAGTAAGCAAGAGCAAAAAGCTACCAGTGCAGAACGTGCCAGTACTAAGTACAAGCAGGTAGAGTATCTCGCTAACTTCAAAGGAGAAGAGTTTGACGGAATCATTAGCGGAGTAACTGACTGGGGCATATTCGTAGAGATCATAGAAAATAAATGTGAGGGAATGGTGAGACTCAGAGACTTAAAAGGAGATCACTACACCTTCTTACCAGAGAAGAAAAAAGTGATAGGTCAGCGTACCGGCACATCTTATTCGATGGGCCAGCAAGTACGGATCCGAGTAAAGAATACCGATTTAGCTAAACGGAATATTGATTTTAGTTTTGTGGAGGAGAGACATTCTTAAACCATAATAGAATAAGAACGTTAATCAAATCACACTGTGCAAAAACTAAAACAACTACTCAACGACTTAGAACCTGCAATAGCAGACATAATCAACCAGCCTGGGTCACCCAGAGCAGTATATGAGCCGATCAGCTATATACTTAGTCTAGGCGGTAAGCGTATACGCCCAGCTATGGTCTTAGCAGCATATAAGCTGTATAATGACGAGTATACAGATGAAGTACTAAAAGTAGCACAAGCAGTGGAGATGTTTCATAACTTTACGCTACTACACGATGACATCATGGATAATTCTCCACTGCGTCGCGGACAAGAAACTGTGCATATAAAATGGAACGATGCTACCGCTATACTCTCGGGTGATTTACTTCAAATCGAAGTCTACGAAAAACTAGCTGAAATAGGCAATATAGAGATTTTAAAACTCTTCAATTCTATGGCTCGTGAACTCTGCGAAGGGCAAATGAATGATATGGAATTTGAACAAATGGATACAGTGACTAACGAAGCATACCTAGATATGATTCGGCAAAAAACTGCTGTACTACTTGGGTTTAGTCTGCAGGCTGGAGCTATCTTAGGCGGAGCTAGCAAAGAAGATGGCAAAAAACTATATGATCTTGGAATCTCCATAGGCCTCGGTTTTCAGCTGATGGATGACTACTTGGATAGTTTTGGAGAAACGGCCAAAGTAGGAAAACGTATAGGTGGCGATATCCTAGAAAAGAAGAAAACGTATCTATGGAACGAGATGTGGAGTAGACTAAATGACGAGGAGAAAAATAACGTTCTTGCTTCTTATTCTTCTGAAACCTCAGCAATAGCACACGTAAAAGAAACTATGGACAGCTCTGGTGCTAAAGACTACACCCTAAAACTAGCCCAAGAGTACACAGACTTAAGCTTGAATGGACTTCAACATTTCAATACTTCGGGTGATAAATCTTATCTTGAAGAGATTGTGCATATGTTGGCAGGCAGGGAGAGTTAGGGATTCTCTTTCTTTAGATCTCCAAACTTCTCATAGACAGCTGTAAAGTAACTATACTCCTGAGTTCGTATGCTTTTTCTAACACTCGAGAACGGATGCCCAATTGAATAGGACTCTTTGTGCTTTACACCTAATTCTGTTCCATCGTCAATTATCATAAACTACGATTTTTCAATGGTAACCAAAGTCTCAGCAGACAAGCTTACCTATGAATGAACCAAGTACCTGGACTGAGTATTTTTTTTCTTCTTACTCCTCTCTTATTCTTTCTAGTTTTTTGTTCTAATAAACTTCAAACTTAGGTTGGTATAAATTCCATAAGACTATTCAAATATATACAGAAAAGCCGGGCTCCCCAGCCCGGCTTTATATATGAAATTTAAATTACCAAAAGGTGATTTAAATAAATTCCTACCCTCTAAAAGAATCAGAGGACAGGCGATGTAACCCAAAAGGTTACATCCTTTTGTTCTCCCTACAAATCAATGGACAAATTTGATGCCAAATCAATCAATTCCAGTTAATTGTAATCATTGTAAACTCTCATCCAATTTAGCAAACCTTTCAGTTAACCGAACAGGCATTTATAAAACATTCATTATATGTTTAGGTTATCGATAGACAACTTTAAACTCTCATATGCGCTGTAAACCAAGCATTTAAGATTTTAATTCTTTTCCTCCCTCCAATTTTGTATCCTGTTTACAAGCAGTCTCTCTGTAATGAACGCCACATTGACATATATGTAATTTCGCCGTTATCAAACAGGTTAATGACACTCTAAATTGTCAGTTCTCTCCTATTAGAAGTAATGAAATGAAAGTACTAGTTATAAACTCATTAGATTCAAGAAACGTACGAAGACCAATTACGTTCGCATTATATAAATATAACCCCTTCAAAGTAGCGAGTCAACATCATCTGAATTTATAAAAACAAAAAAGCCAGACTCCCCAGTCTGGCTTAAATATGAAACTCAAAAAATTATCTTTCGATAATTAAAATACCAAATTCTAAAAAAATAGAATTTGGCGACCTAGCCTTCAATGAAACTAGGTCTTTATTAACCCCCATTAATGGTACAAATTAAGGCTTGATATTAGAATAAAAAAAACATGAGACTACTTATTTTTAATAAACAATTGGTAGATCATTAATTTATACTCTAAATCAATTATCGTCATTCTCCCTAAACTAATTATAAAATTGATTGCTTTTTAAGCCACAAATAACACTTTTGAACACAAATAATGATGAAACTGAATTCATTCTTAAAAAAATATAGAATATTAGTATTGGGCTCCTTTTTCACCGTTCTCTTTTCTTTAATTTGTAACTAAATAACATGCAAAAGCTAAGGATATATATTTCAGACTCTACCAATGTATTTTATAATCTAGCATTAGAAGAATACTTAGTGACTTCCAATAAAGAGGATATTCTACTTTTTTATGTGAATACTGATGCTGTAGTAATAGGAAAACACCAAAATCCATGGAAAGAAGTAGACCTTACTCCTATCAATAAAAACCTAGAGACGCATACCGTAGCCAGAAGACTAAGTGGAGGCGGTACAGTTTTTCACGACAGAGGCAATATTAATTTTTCCTTTGTAAGAAATAAAGAGGTAGACTTCGTAAATTTTAAAGAACACATAGAACCAGTGAGTGCTGCTTTAAACTCATTGGGCATTCTAAACAGTATCTCTCCACGAAATGACATATTTGTAAATGAACATAAAATCAGTGGAAATGCTGAGCATGTGAATAGTAAAGTAAAAAGAATATTACACCACGGGACATTGCTCTATGACAGTAATATCATAAAACTCAATGGCAGCATCAAGCCTAGAAAAGCCTTAAACATAAAAACACACGCGGTAGACTCCGTGCGTAGTCCTGTGATGAATATCCGCTCCATCTGTGACTTAGGTGATACACAGTCATTCCTAGATAAGCTGATTTCAGAAATAAAAAGCAACTTAGGTGTTCAATCCGTGAAAAAGATTCAACCCGAAAACATAGCGGAAGTTTGCGCTCTAGTAAATAATAAATACACTACGTGGAACTGGAACTTTGGGCATACACCTCAGTTTACATATACCAATAAACTAGGTGAAGAGATAAAGGTCCGAAAGGGGAAAATTGAAGAGATAAAATCTTCTTATTTAAATCCAAACGAGACTGAGAAGTATTTAGGTAATTACATTGATTCGCAAGGCTATTTTGAAAATAGCGGTACGGTGTTATCAGGACAAGAAATAGAAAACTATTTTAGGTTTAAAATTGAAATTAAATGACGAATAAAGAAAGAGCTAACGAAATACTCACTATCTTGGAATACGAGTTTCCAGAAGTACCAGTGCCACTAGACCACAAAGATCCCTATACACTTCTCATAGCTGTGCTACTTTCTGCTCAGTGTACGGATGAGCGAGTAAATAAAATCACCCCGCTCCTCTTTGCCAAGGCAGATAACCCCTACGACATGGTAAAAATGACCGTCGAAGAAATCAAGGCGATAATTCGTCCGTGCGGTCTCTCACCTATGAAAAGTAAAGGAATATACGGGCTGAGCCAGATGATCATAGAGCTGCATGATGGTAAGGTACCACAGAGTTTTGAAGACTTAGAAGCTATGCCTGCTGTAGGACACAAAACTGCTAGCGTAGTAATGAGCCAAGCTTTTGGTGTGCCAGCCTTCCCTGTAGATACGCACATACATAGGCTAGCTTATAGGTGGAAGCTGAGCACAGGTAAGAATGTAGATAAAACAGAGAAAGACCTTAAAGCTGTATTCCCAAGAGATAAATGGAATAAGATACATCTACAGATTATCTTCTTTGGGAGAAAGTACTGTCCAGCTAGAGGTCATAACCCATTGTCCTGCCCTATCTGTAAGGACTATGGTAGAGCTATACTTTTTAAATAATTATCACGTTTTGGTCTACTCTGTTAATGGTTAACTTTGCACTACGAAAAAATGCAACTAGAAGTAATCTACGAAGACAATCATCTCATAGCCGTGAATAAACCTGCTGGTCTGGTGGTACAAGATAATGAGCACGGATTACCTTCTCTTGAGACCCATGTAAAAACATACGTTAAAGAGAAGTATAATAAACCCGGAGCAGTATTTATGGGCTGTATTCACAGACTAGATACCAACGTGACAGGTATAGTTCTCTTTGCTAGGACGAGTAAAGCACTGGTGCGTATGAACGAACAATTCAAAGAGCGAAAAATCACTAAAACATATGCCGCTCTTATTCGTAAAAAGCCACAACCGATGGCAGGTACACTAACTCATTGGCTCAAAAAAGATCCAAAGCAGAATAGGACTAAACTCTATGAAGAAGAAAGAGAAGGCAGTAAAAAGGCCGTACTTCATTATCAATTTATCAATACTGCTAATCACTGCTTCCTGGTAAAAGTAAATCCCATAACTGGAAGACCCCACCAAATCAGAGTACAACTAGCACGTACATTTACCGGTATAGTAGGAGACGTGAAATATGGACAAACTAAGCCTACTGCTGACAAAAGTATCTACCTGCACGCTCTTGGTCTTAGCTTCTCCCACCCTGTCACTCAAGAAAATCTAAACTTACATGCTCCAATGCCAGACTTTGGTAATTGGAAATTTTTTAAAGATATAGAACAAAACTTATTAGCGAAATGAACCAGATAGTAAAAATACCAACGGCAATTAATGAGCCAGTAAGGGCATATGCTCCCGGCACTGTAGAGACACAACGTCTAAAAAGCAAAGTGCAAGAAATGAAAATTACACCGGTGGATATACCCATGTACATAGGTGGAAAGAAAGTCTATACCGATGAAAAAATCAGTATGCATCCTCCACATGAGACCAGTCATAACCTGGGCACCTACAATAAAGGAAACGCACAACATGTGCAAGATGCCATAGATGCTGCACTAGCTGCTAAAGATGCTTGGGCTATTATGCCTTGGCAAGCTAGATCAGCTATTTTTCTAAAAGCTGCAGAACTTCTAGCAGGACCATACAGAGACAGAATGAATGCTGCTACTATGCTCGCACAATCTAAGAATGCAATGCAGGCGGAGATAGATGCAGCTTGCGAAATGATAGATTTCTTTAAATTCAACGTACAGTTTATGAGCGAAATATACGCTCAGCAGCCACCTGAAAACTCTCCAGGAGTTTGGAATCAATTGGAATACAGACCCTTGGAAGGATTTGTATTTGCATTAAGTCCATTTAACTTTACCAGTATCTGTGCTAATCTATGTGCAGCTCCAGCTATGATGGGTAACACCGTAGTATGGAAACCTGCTGAAACTCAGATATACAGTGCTCAGGTTATAATGGAACTTTTTAAAGAAGCTGGATTACCAGACGGAGTGATAAATCTAGTATATGTAGATGGTCCCACTACAGGAGATGTAGTTTTTAATCATAGAGATTTTGCTGGTATCCACTTCACAGGAAGTACAGGCGTATTCCGTCACATCTGGAAGACCATAGGAAATAACATAGAAAAATACCGTAGCTATCCGCGTATAGTGGGTGAAACAGGAGGCAAAGACTTCGTTATGGTCCATAAAAGTGCTAATGTAAAGCAAGTCAATACTGCTCTTGTCAGAGGATCATTTGAGTTTCAAGGACAGAAGTGTAGTGCTGCTAGTAGAGCATATATACCTAGAAGCCTATGGGCAGAGCTTAAGCCTATGCTTATAGAGAATACGGATAAACTAAAAATGGGTACCACTGAAGACTTCAGTAACTTCATAAATGCAGTAATAGACCGTAAATCATTTACCAAGCTAGCAAAGTATATAGATGAAGCCAAAGCAGCACCTGATGCCGAAGTAATAGCAGGTGGTAGCTATGATGATACTGAAGGTTACTTTATACGACCTACGATCATAGAGACTAGTAATCCAAAATATGCTACGATGTGCGATGAGCTATTTGGTCCAGTGCTGACTATACACGTCTATGAAGACGACCAGTTTGAAGAAACTATGGAGCTGCTAGACAGCACATCTGATTATGCTCTTACTGGATCTATCTTTGCCCAAGACAGAAATGATATAAACCGTGCTCTTTATGCCCTAAGAAACGCAGCTGGAAACTTCTATATCAATGATAAACCTACAGGTGCAGTAGTAGGACAACAGCCATTTGGCGGAGCTAGAGGTAGTGGGACCAATGATAAAGCAGGCTCTACGGTAAACTTATTACGTTGGACGTCTATGAGGACTATCAAAGAGACGTTCGTAGCTCCTCAGAGTTACGAATATCCATTTCACAGTTAGTCTCTATTTTCGAGAACTAAGTTTCATATATAGAATAAAGTGTGGTAATCCCGCACTACCTAAATATTCCTTATACATACAGAAAGTCAGCCCTAACCGGCTGACTTTCTTAGCTTTAATATCTCAATACCATACTCATTCTATATGTAACTTACAAAGTGTCCCAATGGCACAAGCTTTGTAATTTACTAGTAAATCACTATGTCAACTAATAAGAAATTTAACTTCCTCAACTTTTTCTATGGACTTGGAGCTACAGTCATA
Organism: uncultured bacterium; assembly: GCA_963933305.1. GTDB lineage: Bacteria > Bacteroidota > Bacteroidia > NS11-12g > UBA9320 > UBA9320. Next base: position 7,599 of record CAWVTM010000022.1, on the reverse strand, counting down.
TTGGTTGCTGCTATGTTTAAGTTCTTAGGATGGAGACAAGCCAATACCATATTCATAATAGGTATATTGGTAGAAGCTTCCGTTTTCTTTATCTCAGCTTTTGACTGGGGTGGAGATACTAAAGAATATCAATGGGAACGAGTCTTCCCTCAGCTAGATGATGAAAATAATTCTTCTAATATAAGTAGCGTGGCACTGGCAGAAGGTTCGCAGCAGCAACAGATTCAAAAAATAATGGGCACTGTGATGACTCTTAACTCATCTGTAACAGAATTAAATAATGCTACAGAAAAACTGACTAAATCTGTAAGTATGATGGAAAAAAACTATGGGATAGTGACCGAAAGCACCCAAAAATACCAGATAGAAATAGATAATCTAAGAAATAAAATAGCGGGAGCTAATGATCGATTACAAGATTTCGATAGGTTCAACTTCAACAAAAACTCTTAATTAAACTTGAGTTTATTCAAAGGCATCTCATTATCATCAGAAAATGGACTTCGACAGAAGGCCGTAAATCTGTTTTATTTGATATTTCTGATACTCATCTTTTCCTTTATCCCTTCAGGATTTGTAGACTCCACATTTCACACTAATACATCACTAGATCTTATTAGTAACGAGGTGAATCAACTGAACAATAACAATACAAAGTACTTCCTTCACTTACTTAAAAATGAACCAGAACTTTTAAATGCGACTAAAAACAAGCTAATACTCATAGAGAGTATCACTACTAATACAACCGCCTACATTGATAGTCTTAAAGTACTACTCATAAGCGTAGACTCGATGAATAAGTATGGCTTCTTCAAATTTGGCAAAGAAGAGACCACGAGTAATGATATAATGGTATATGGAAAAAAAGCTGCCAGCTTATTTAATAAACTGGCAGCATATAAAAAGACCATGGCCGAGTACTTAAATCCAACAGAGAAAAAGCACCTAGATGCTATTCTTCCACTACCTCGTTACGAGATAACCAGTGACGGTAATAAAATGCCTGCAGAAGAATTCTATTTTAAACATACACCACTAAATGTAGCTATACTAAATCTCTCTCATTTCAAAAGTAGAGTGGAACGTATTAAAGTCTATGCTCACCAGAAACTGATTAATAAAACCTTCTTTGAAAACGCAAGCTACATACCCTTTGATGATCTGAAACTAGGTTCTGGTGAGAGCATAAGTGACCTAATTGGGAATTCTACCATTGAAGACTTCTTTAAAAAACTAGAATTAAGCGATACTTTGGCGGTGGAAAGTGCCACCAGACTCTCAAGGCAACATCGGTATTTTATAGAATCCCTCACAGATACAATACATCCTATGGGCAAAGCCATAGAATACTATGCCTATTTTGATACTGCAGGAACTAAAAACATGAGTATCACTGTGAGCAGCGATGACGGTACAGAATATTTCGGACTCTCTCAACCTGGATCTTTTTACTTCTTCCCTAGTTCACGAGGGAGATATACTTTCACCTTCAATAATGGAAAAAGAGTAACTACGAAGCGTATCACAGTCATAGACTCTGATCCTATTATAGAAAACACACGATTATCTACCCTCTACATAGGATTGGATAATCCACTTAGCGTCAAAACATCAGAATTTGACTCAGACGATAATCTCACTGCTGTGATCACTAATGGCCAAGTAATAAAGAAAGGAAACATCTTTTATGCTCGGGTATTCAAAACAGGAATTACACGCGTAAAGATCTATGCGAATATGTCCTACGGTAGAATAAAAGTAGCAGAAAAGTCTTTTATAATTAGAGAACTTCAAAAACCTATCCCCGTTATCAATAATCTACAAAGCGGCGGAGTAGTAAAAAAGGTAAATTTAAGTCAGTTTCAAAACATGAAACTCCTCACAGACGAATACCTCATAAACGAAGATGTGTATGTAGCCAACTTTGAGTTTATGCTCATCTATAGCGATTATAGTGCTATAGTGAAACCTATCAAAAACACCGGATCTTCTTTTAATAGGAATATCCTTAACGCTTTAGATAAAGCAAAACCCGGAGATATTCTGATGTTTAATAATATTCAGACACTCTCTAGTAGAGGTACGAAATCCCTTATACCTAGCCTAACATTCACAGTAATTTGATCAGGCCAAAACACATATATCAATTCTACAAATCAATTCTATTGACCTGCATTTTGTTGGTTTCTGAAGGAGTAGTGGCACAAATAGACTTTCCTAATCAAGTGAGAGAAGATCTTACTCTCAGTGAAGGAGTGTATATTATAAAAGGAACCAGCTATGTGAAAAAAGGTGTGAAACTCACGATTACAGGAGATGCAAGTCTGCTTTTGGCAAAAAATGCTACTGTACGTATAGATGGAGCTCTAATCATTCAGGGGAAGCCAAATAAACTCATCAATATCACCAGTGCAGACAAGCAACATCCTGGTAACGGTATAGTAATAAATGGCGTAAGTTCAGACCAATCTGTGGTAATAGATTATGTGCGTTTTGACTATATAAAAAAGCCAATCACTTTTGAGTTCAGGTGGTCTAGAGACAGCGTGGCTATTACCAATAGTGTCATTAAAAGATCACGTTATGAAGGTGCAGCAGTAGAAGTAAAAGAAATAGACAACCTACTTACTCCTAGGAAAATCTATTTCGATTTCAAAGGCAATACATTCAGCAATAGCACTTCAAGTATACTTTTAAGTAACATCACTAGTGATTTGCTCACTATCCATATACGTGAAAATGTAATTACTAGGAATGAATACACGGGCAGGATGAGGAATGGTGTATTTACATCTCCTCTGTATATGACCTATAATAACTACCAAAACAATGACAAACCTTCAATAGAAAACAACTCTATTTTCGATAATTTCTATAGTATGTTCTATGCAGATACTTTTGATATAGGACGCACCAATGTGAGTATAATAGGAAATGCAGGCGAACTTAGCTTAAGTAATAATTATTTTGGAGATCCTGAAAAGCGAGAGATAGAAGAGACCTTTGATTTCATATCTGCTAACTATCAAGCTCCCTTTTTATACATTGAAGAGGCAAAGAACATACCGCCTAACTACTTAAATGGACATTTCTACGAGGTTATTATCAATGGAGAAGAACTGGATGAAAGGGCTGTCCTAAAGCTGCATAAGAACAAGGTGAAAACTATCGAACTCCGATTTAATAGACCGGTAATAGACGGTGAAGACTTCGGAGTAGTCTATCACTTCTTAAGGGACGATACTACTGTAGCTGTACCTATCGAAACTAATCTAAAATTCAGTGAGGGAAATCAGTTTGCTAAAGTGAGTTTAAATGAAAAACTCTCCAAGTATTCAGACCACGGATACTTAGAATTAGCAGGCTTCTATGATAGTGAGGGTATGGATATACCTATACTTAGTTTAGGTAAAAAAGCTCTTCTAGATCAACAGTTGCGATTATCCGTACCCGTATTTAAAATTCTAGACGACATATCTGATAAGCCTAACCCTGCAGAAAATAATTCTGATAAATCTAAAGACCTAAATAACTCTGTGATAGATGTACGTAAAAAGTACTGGAGTGTCGGTGCTTTTGTAGGCAATGCTTTATATTTTGGTGACCTCAGTAAAACTGCAGTAAGTGTAAATCCGGATAAATTGAGACCCAATTTAGGACTTCGATTAAACTATCAAGCTACAGAAAAATTTAGCATTGGACTGAGAAACAGCTACATGGTCATAGCAGGATCTGATAATAATGCTAATGATGCACGTGGGACCAACTTTGCCAGAAATCTAAGCTTTCGCACCACCATCATAGATGTAGCACTTATGGCAGAGTATAATTTTACTCGTTTTAAACAAATAAGCTCATTTGTACCCAGCATTTTTGCAGGAGGAAATATATACTACTTCAAACCTGAAGCTAGAGTAAATGGCGAAGGAAAGTGGTATAACCTAAGAAATATAGGTACGGAAGGACAAACAATAGGCGGTGCGGACCAAGCCTATAAAAAGATAATGTATGGTATCCCTATGGGTGCTTCTATCAAAAGACACTTGACACAACGCACAGTCATATCTCTATCTTACACCTACAATAGGGTATTCACAGATTATCTAGATGATGTGAGTAATGCTGCGTATCCAAATGTAGCAGAGCTAGCAAAAGTCAACCCTAATCTGAGTCAAGATACTTTATTAAACCTTAGTAATCCTGGCAATCAAGCAGGACAACGCTCCTACTCTTCACGTAATGATGGGTACGGTTATTGGGGACTTACCTTTACTATCAAATTGCCCTAATCCGGGGCTTTACTACTTATTCTAGTACAAAGCAGGCACTATTAATGTAAAACAGCTGGCATTGCGGCATTTTTATGACAAAACAGACGAATCTTCTTCTTTTATCAGCCATTTATCTAATATATCTGGTGGATTCATACTGCATATTGTAAACTTGCGTTGCCCTTATACCATTTACCATTTACAGTTATGAAAAAGTACATATTAAGCATCGCTATCCTTCTTGTTTTATTATTGGGTTGTTCCATTTTCCTTCCCTATTTATTTAAGGACAAAATCATAGAAACCATAAAGTCTGAAGCAAATAAAACGCTGAAAGCAGAGCTAGATTTTGACAATAATATTCATATTAATATCTTCAAATCCTTTCCTAACCTAAATCTGAGTTTTAAAGACTTATCACTCACCTACCCTGACAGCACATTCCAAAAGGACACCTTCTTTGCTGCTGATAAGCTAGAGGTGTCCTTTGACCTGATGAAGTTTTATAAGGAGCAAAAATATCAATTTAAGTCCATAGCTATAGACCGCCCAATACTACACCTAGAGCTACTAAATGACTCTACCGTAAATTGGGATATAGCCATTGCCACAGAAGAAGATACAAGTGAAGAAAGTACGGCCCTTAATTTTGAGCTAGATAATATACAAATAGAGAATGGTGCATTGACTTATACAGACGTAGCTGCTGATATGGCAATTCATTTAACAGGGCTCAATCACACTGCTAGTGGAAATTTCAATACCGATGCATTTACACTTACATCTGAGACTAGCATAGCTGAGCTAAAAGTAGTAACGGACGGCATAGCATATCTAAATAACTGGTCCATCACCCAAGAAGGTGACATAGCTATTGACATGACCAACAGTAAGTACTCATTCCCTAAAAACAGCGTATTTATAAACGGGTTACCGATAGACTTGGATGGGTATATGCAGCTCCTAAATGAGGATATCATCTTTGATATAGCAGCTAATTCCTCTGCACCCGACCTTAACAAATTTCTGACACTCATTCCGGCTATTTACACCTCAGACTTTGCCAGTATGCAGACCAAGGGTAGTGGGAAGCTTAACGTGACTTTTAAAGGGACGTATAATGACACCTCTTTCCCCGCTTACGATATGAAAGTGAAAGTGGATGACGGCTATTTTAAATATCCAGACTTGGCTCTGCCAGCAGAAGACATTCACTTAGACCTCCATGTCTATAGTTTAGACGGAAATACTGACCGTACAGTGGTAGACATACCTCGCATGCATTTCAAAATGGCCAACGACCCCTTTGACCTAAAACTAACTATGCAGGACCTCTCTGGTAATATGCTCATAGACGCAGATGCCAAAGGAAAAATAGACCTAACTAATCTCACTAAAATAGTGCATCTACCTGATACAGAGCTTTCTGGAACTATAACCACTGACTTAAAGATAGTAGGTAGAGTAAAAGATATAAGTGCCTCTGCCATAGATAAATTTAAAGCCAATGGTACACTTGTGGCTCAAAACATACACTATACCTCTGCAGATATGAATGAAGCCTTAGATGTAAAAACAGCTGAATTACTGGTACAAAATCAACGCTTAAATATCCCCATATTTGAAGGAAAAGTAGGCAAGAACGATATCAACTTCTCAGGCTCGTTTAACAATTTCTTTGGCTATGCTCTGAGTAACCAAACACTGACAGGATCTGCAATGCTTACCTCTACTCATTTTAATGCCAATGATTTTATCACAGAAAGCGAATCTGAGGAATCTATAGAAATGACCTTGGTAGAAGTGCCTGGAAATGTAGATTTAGACTTCACTGCTTCCATAGCTACCTTAATTTACGATGACCTGACACTCACTAATTTTAGTGGAGCATTTGGAGTTAAAAACCGAACAGTAGAACTCCGTAAAGTAGCTAGTGATCTACTCGGTGGAAGAGTAAATCTAGAAGGAGCGTATGTATATGACCTCCAGAAACCTATGGCTAATTTTGACATCTCCTACTCCGATATCAAGATAGCAGACTTACTGGCTAAGTTTAAGGTAGTGCGGGCATTTGCTCCTATCGCTGAGCAGGTACAAGCTATGACTACAGCAAAACTAAATATAGCAACAGAGCTCAATAACGATATGTCTCCAAAACTAGAGAGTATAAATGTAGGCGGCTCACTCAATCTAGAAAAAATTGTGGTAGACAAGCTAGAAGTGCTAAAAGGTATCGATACCAAACTAGGCACTACTCACTTTAACGTAAAAAGCCTTAGAGACTTTTTAGTAAAGTTTAATATCAAAGATGGAAAACTCTTCATATCTCCGTTTGACTTATTTATAGACAGCTCTAAACTAGCTATAGACGGAGTATCTAAACTAGACGGATCTATAGACTATAACGGAATACTGAGCATACCTAGCTCATACATCAGTAACGAAACGAGTATCGTCAATGGGCTGACCGCAGGTACACGATTCAGTAATCTACAGCTAAAACCTGAAGACTTCTTAGACATCGCGATGCAAATAGACGGCACATTCAAAAAGCCAGAGATAAACCTGAACCTGAAAGAGATCAAGACCTCTATCAAACAAAACATCAAGAATACGGTTAGTAATGAAGTAGATAAGCAGAAAGAAAAAGCAAAAGAGCTAGCCACTGACGAAGTCAATAAAATAAAAGAGGAGACCAAAAAGAGAGCGGATGAAGCCAAGGCAAAGCTAGAAGCAGAAATAGCCATAAAGAAGAAAGAAGCTGCAGATCGACTGAAACAAGAAGCTGAAAAACAGAAAGAAGACTTGAAGAAACAAGCAGAAGATAAATTAAAAGAAATATTCAAAAAATAATGAAATACATACTAATAAGCATACTGGCCATTACCCTAATCGCGTGTGGCGGAGGACAAAAAGATACTGGATTTGATACGGATACTGAGGAACTAAGCTCAGCACCAGTGAAGGCTACTTCTCCCGTAGATGAGAGTGATACTATACGCATAGTAGCTTTAGGAGCTAATATGAGTGAGATGAAATTTGACACGAAAAGCATAAAAGTGCCTGCTGGAAAGGAGATCACCATAGTATTGGTAAACGAAAGTACAGATGCTACTATGCCGCACAACATAGTCTTCATACAAGAAGGCGCAGCCAATGAAGTAGGTCAAGGCGGAGTAACGTTTAAAGATAACGGATACGTAAATCCTGAGGATAATAACGTGATAGCACACTCACCGCTAGTTCAGATAGGCGAGACAGCCTACTTTACGTTCACTACTCCCGCTGCTGGAGACTACGAGTTTATCTGCTCGTATCCAGGACA
>CAWVTM010000021.1:0-18193 GCA_963933305.1 uncultured bacterium | reverse complement strand
GTCAAGGAAATATGGTAACTAAACATCCTATACGCAAGGTTGATCTCAAATCAAAGGGAGTCTCAACTATAGGCGGACGAGACATATGGTACGAGCCTGGTATTGGAAGACTTAATATTCACGATCGAGGTGAATACCTGGGAAATTTTCAGACGGATGACCTAATTCTAGTGATATTTGAAACTGGTGATTATGAGATTACTAATCACGAGCTCACTAACCGCTACGCCAGTAAAGAAATTAAAATCATAGAGAAATATGACCCTAAGAAAGCAATCTCTGTGCTACACTATGACGGCAATGGCAAAAACTACTGTGTAAAACGATTTAATATAGAGACTGCTTCCACAGATAAAAAATTCTGCTTTATCACAGAAGGATGGGGAAGTAAGATGGTACTAGCTGCTACTCATAATACTCCTATCATAGAACTGACGACTAAATCTAAAACTGGAGATAAAAAAGTAGAACAAGTGAATCTAGCTGAATTCATAGACGTAAAAGGCTGGAAGAGTATAGGGAATAAGCTCTGTGGTAAAGAGTTTGTAAAAGCAAAATTACTTCCTCCTCCTCCACCGCCAGAAAAAGAGGAAGAAGAGCCTAAGGATATTGAACCGCCAGTAGATGAAGATAATGGACCTACGGCAGACATTGATATAACTGAAGATACAAAGCCAGCTGAAGATGCACCTACTCAGACAAAAAAAGAGGTGAAGCCGGAAGTAACGTCTGAAGATTCACCTGGGGAGGTTACCCCTACTCGTAAGCCAATTGCCAAAAAGGTGATTACCAAAAACGAACCAGAAGAAGAACTCGAAGAAAACAATGAAGTATTACCAAAGCTTCTATCTAAAGATGAAGAAGACAAAGATTCATTCACATCAGGAGACCAAATAAGTTTATTATGAGTAAAATAAATAATCCAAGTGCACCACAAATCTTCAAATCTACAGTAATTGTGCATTTATCTGTCTGTGCACTCACAGCGATAGTAGTAGGGACACTCTATACTTTAAAATCTCAAGCAGGAGAAATAGCTAGCTCTGAAGTAGGACTAGACGCCTTTGAATTGCTAGTTCCTGTAATTTCACTACTTTCTGGTTTTGGAGCTTACTTTATTGGTAAACAAAAATTTAAAAAAATAAAAGATACAGATACTCTAGCCAGCAAGCTGGATGTATTTAGGTCCAATAGCATTATACTTTGGGCTGCTTTAGAAGGTTCTGCATTCTTCGCTGCTATCACCTTTTACTTATCAGGACGTACCAACTTACTACTATATGCCCTGATGCTAGGTGTGCTATTAATCTACTTTAGACCTCTCAAAGCAAGAGCTGCGGAAGACTTAAACCTGAGTCCAGATGAAATAGAAGAATTAGATGAATCCTAATAATCAAATAAATGACGCTTTTCGTAAGCGTACAAAAGGCCCTTTCTTTTGGCTCTTCTTACTCACCAAACTGCCACTGGCGTTTTTAGCTGGAGTTAAAATGAAAAAGTTTGACGACGAAGGGACTGTAACATCTCTAAAGTATAAATGGATTAATCAAAACCCATTTAGATCGATGTATTTCGCGGCTATGCAGATGGCTGCAGAACTCAGCACAGGACTATTACTTTTTCAATACTTGAATAAAAAAATACGATTTTCTATGCTACTCTTGAGTGCAGAGGCTAATTATTCTAAAAAAGCAATAGGTAAAATCACATTCTCTTGCTTACAAGGTAAAAATGTAGACCTATATATATCCTCTATGCTCTCCAATGCAGAAGGACAATCGATAACTCTGCCAGTAGTAGCTATAAATGAGGACGGTGACAAAGTAGCTGAGTTTAAATTTACTTGGTCATGTAGGCGAAGTAAAACAACTTAATTTTAAAGTTGAGATTCTATAGTCTTAAAATAGTAGACTAAATCTAAATTCATCCAGTAACACTATTTTCAACTCATCATCAAAAATATTTGTTTCCTGGCAGGTGAACTTTTTACAATCTTATGTGCCTTAATAAGGTTGAAAAAGTGAGAGCAGAACCCTCACTATACAAGATAAACTTCGGTTCAATACATCGCCATAAGTTTTCCTATTTTGCAAAATAAAACTAATAAATCGTTTGCATTTTAACACAATACAATTTAGTTTTTAGGTGTCGTATAAATAAATTGAGTTTATCTAAGGTGTGTAAAGGCGCAAAATCATTGCATAGCCTTCCGCGTGTTGCCATAGCTTTAGCGGAGGCACAAGCTACAGTATTCTTCCATAGGCGGACACGCATTTTTTAACGAATAGAAATCGAGTGAAAAACGATTTATATGCAGCAATTGAAAGCTATTTTGGTATGAGATGAGATTATAAAAGCTAAACGCAAGTATAAATAACTGATTATTCACGCTTTAATTAAAGGTATAGAGTAATCCTCCAGATTTCACGTTAGTATAGTATCATAACCAATTACCTTTGCACTAAATATTTTAGTCAACAGGATGAGTCAAAAACCAGTAAACCCCTATCTATTTCTAGGTCTATTAGCTTTAATATGGGGCAGTTCTTTTATACTTATGAAGGAAGGTCTAAAACATTTCTCTAGCTACCAAGTAGCTGCTATGCGAATAGGTTTTGCTGGTGTTGCACTCATACCATTTGTAAATTGGCGTAAGGTAGTTATCCGATCAGGAGACTTAAAATACTTTATAATTAGTGGATTCTTAGGCAGTGCATTACCAGCATTTTTATTCACTGCTGCCCAGACTAAAATCTCTAGTTCGTTAGCTGGTGCACTTAACGGACTTACTCCTCTATTTGCTCTTTTAGTAGGAGTCCTATTTATAGGTATAAAGGTCAATAAGCTTAAAATATACGGAGTTATATGTGGTCTATTGGGAGCATTTTTCTTGGTGATAGGAAAAAGTATTAATTTTGACATAGGATACACATCACTAGCAGTGCTCGCCTCTTTATGTTACGGTATCAATGTTAATATCATCAAGCAAAAACTAAATGACTACCCTCCACTTTTAGTCGCTGCCCTGCCGCTGGCAATGATATCCTTACTAGGCGTAGGTGTAATGCTTTACAATGGTTTCAATTTCGATATTTACAACACACAGCATATCAAGTCACTGGGAGCGATACTTCTTCTTGCTATACTTGGCACATCGCTTAGTCTGGTGATGTTCAATAGACTTATACAGCAAACCAATACTGTCTTTGCTACTTCAGTGACGTACTTAATTCCAATAGTAGCTTTATTTTGGGGATTCTTAGCTGGCGAAGATATACACTGGACTCAATTAGCAGGATTACTCTCTATTTTAGTGGCTATATGGCTCATTAGAAAAGATAAGTAGTCAGTTACACCGGAGTAATACGTAAATAATATCAATGAAATTAGAATACGATTTAAATACCAGAAAAACATATACCTACGAAGGATATAGAGCGATGATAGATGATCTACGAGCAAATGGCAAAACCACAGGAGATAACCACTCTGAAGCAATGTTAGGCCATAGCTCTATGAATATAGCTCGTATGAATAGACTGGATAAGAGAGGGACTATTAATGAAGATCTAACAGAAGTTATCCAAGGATTAGCACCACAAAAATGGCTTATCATCACAGAAGCTTGGTGTGGAGATGCGGCTCAAAATTTGCCTTGGATGCATCATTTAGCTGAGCTTAATAAGAATATCGAACTCACACTAATTCTTAGAGATGAAAATTTGGATATAATGGACCAATTCCTGACCAATGCTGGACGTAGTATTCCTAAGCTAATTGTACTATCTGCAGACGATGAGATTCTTTTTGATTGGGGTCCTAGACCAAAGCTTATGCAAGATACTTACGCTAAGTTGAAGGCAGAGGGATTAGAATACTCTGAGATATCTAAGACGATCCATACTATGTATGCAAAGAATAAAGGAGAAGCTTTTCAAACTGAGTTTTTAGCCTTGCTTAAATAAGAATAATTCAGTTACCCACATAATAGATTCATTTAGAGCTTTTTTTATTGATAAGTTTTCATGCTTAATTGTATCAATATTGACACAATTAAGTTTTATTTGACAATCTAAAATCTACACGTCGAACATGAAATTTATAGTAAATACAAATCAACTATTAAACAGGCTACAGAGCATAAGTGGTACCATAGTATCTAAGCCCGTAATACCTATCTTAGATCACTTTTTATTCGACATAAAAGACAGTAAGCTAACCATACATGGTACTGATCTTGAAACCTCTATGAGCACCTCACTAGACGTACAGTCTGACGAAGACGTGCGCATAGCAGTTCCATCTAAGATGTGTATGGATACACTAAAAGCTCTCCCTAATCAGCCAGTGACTTTTACAATGCAAGAAGATAAAAGTTCTATAGAGATTAAATCTGAGTTTGGTAGATATAAATTAATCGGTCAAAATGCTGATGATTTCCCTAAAATACCTGACACTACTTCTGAAAATAGCTTCACAATGTCAGCAGGTGTCTTAAGTAGTAGTATAGCACAAACTATATTCGCTTCTGGTAATGATGAGCTTAGACTCAGTCTTACAGGGGTCTACGTTCAGCTATATAAAGATAATGCAGTATTTGTAGCTACAGATGCTAACAGACTAGTGAAAGTAGAGCGTAAAGATGTGAAGCCAGGTGTAGAGACCAACTTCATTCTTCCTAAAAAGGCACTTAACTTGTTAAAAGCTAATCTTCCACAAGATGATACTGAAACTAAAGTAGATTTCAATGAAAGTAATGCATTCTTTACCTTCGGAGATATCAGTCTTATATGTAGATTAATAGATGAACGCTACCCCGACTATAGAGCAGTCATACCTACAGAAAACCCAAATAAGCTGACTCTTAGTCGTCAAGATTTTTTAAACTCTGTGAAACGGATTAGCATATTCGGAAATAGAACTACAAATCAAATCAATATCAAAATCACTGGAAGTGAGCTTACCATATATGCAGAAGACTTGGATATGAGTAATGAAGCTGTAGAACGACTAGGATGTGATTATTCAGGAGAAGATATGGAAATAGGATTTAATTCTAAACTACTCATAGAGATGCTTCAAAATATAAGCACTCCAAACATAGTGATAGAGCTTTCTACTCCAAGTAGAGCAGGCATAATCTTACCAAGTCAAAACGCAGACGATGAAGAGTTATTAATGCTCATCATGCCAATGATGATTTCTAGTAACTCATAAATTAATGTAATCTAAACGTCATTTGAATGTCAAATTGATATGGTCGATGATATTACTAAATCAACCTTTGTATATTTGATTTGACTTAATTGTCGAAAGCCAATCTAAAGCCTCAGTACTAGGTACTGGGGCTTTTACTTTTTGAGCTTTTTCATCAATGCTAAATTCCTACAACACTATAGCTAGAGCTTACAGTATCCTAGCAAGAATAGTATACGGAGGTAAACTTAATATAGCCAAACTAAACTTAGTACAAACTCTTCCTAAAAAAGGAAATTTGCTAATAATAGGAGGAGGTAATGGTGAAGTACTTCAAGCTATATTTAATCATGCACCGCAACTCTGTGTAACCTATTTAGAAGCTAGCGATACCATGATAAATCTAGCCCAAAAGAATTCCCCTGCGGCCATGTCTATCACCTTTGAACATTCAGATAGTTTTGAGTACGCTCAGATGCATATTGATGCTATATATGCTGCATTTTTTTTTGATCTCTTCTCTCCTAGCACTGCTGACGAAATCATTCGATTACTTGAAAAAAAACACACCAATAAACCCACTTGGCATATTGGTGATTTTAATCTCCAAGGAGTTGACAAATGGCGTATTACTAGAAAATTACAGATAAAAGCGTCCATTTTATTCTTCAGACTATTCACACACCATCCGTATAAAAAACTCCCTCTCGTGTTTCAGTCTTTTCAAAAAAACGGATATATATCCTTGTTTACTAGCAATTTAGAAAATAACTTCTTATGTATAGAAGTATTTAAAAAACAGTAGATACTTTATGGGCTGATATTTGAGTTATTTATAGTAAGAAGGGAGGAACCTATTTATGACATTTATCAAAAGAACATTAGCCGTAGTACTCACAGTAGTTAGCATACAGATAGATGCTGGTTCTAGTCTTACCAGTGCAGTAGATTTTTATGGTCATCCACTAATTCTTACTTATGATCAGCAACTATCTCAGATTAAGTTTTATAAGTATGACCAACGAGAAATAGAAAAAAAAATCAATCATCATAGAAACTCAGCATTAAAAAATGCCGCATATGGAGTGCTCAAACATGCAGAAAACTACCGACTAGACGATGCAGCCATTACGCTCCTCGTAGATAAATATGCAGAGAATGTAGCAAAAGAAAAAAACTCTAATAAGCAAGTATTTATAAAATATCTAATGCTAAAAGAGCTCGAATACGATGTACTACTAACCAAAACAGGGAATACTCTAAACTGTATGGGACATCTTGCTTTTACTCCGGGGAGATACATCTTCATCCAATACAATAATAAATCGTATAAAGACCTTAACTTTAAGAACAGAAAAAACAAAGGAAAACATACTATCTACGGGGATAGTAAACAAACCAATAAGCGTATAGGACATAATATAAAAGCAACTCCCTCTATCAATGCAAAAAAAAGAAGTAAGATTGTCAACTTTAGTTTTGGGGTAGAAAAGCACAAGCTCACCGCTGAGAGTAATCAGTCTGTGGTAGAATTTTTAGCAGACCTCCCTATGTATGAATTAGGAAAAGAGTTTACTTCCCTACACATGAGTAAGGAGATGGAAGCCACTGTTATAGCGTATCTCAGAGCTCAAGTGGCAGATCGAGAAACAGTAGATCAAGTCAGGTTTCTACTGGCATTTGTACAGCAGGTAGTACCTTATGGCAATGACTACGCCAAGTATGGCGAAGAAAGATTTTACTATCCAGAGGAAACGATAATGGCTAGTACTGCAGATTGTGAGGATAAAGCTATGCTGCTAGCATACCTCACTAAAGAGATTTTAGGTTTTAAATCTGTAGGTCTGTTTTTTCAAAAGGATCAGCATCTGAGCCTAGGTATAGAAATACCTGGTTATGAGCCAACTGGATCATTTGGTTATAACGGTAAAAGATATGTAAGCTGTGAGCCTACTGCCAAATACCCGAGGCTAACTCAATCTCAGTTTAGCCTGAAACGTGTAGATCAGATTATAGAGCTATAATTGATTGATTAATATAGAATTCAATAGCTATACAGATCAATTCTTTGGTCCTTTAGGCTGAAGGGGTCTTACTTCTAAATTCACCTGATGAAAATTATCAGGCATTTCAGTGGCTTGCACTATCATAGTCGCTACATCATTTGGCATGAGCATATAGTCATGCGGCTCTATGCTTTCTATATTTCTAAAGAAATCTGTCTTAACACTTCCTGGATAAACACAAGTCACTTTCACTGCAAAGTCTCGAAGTTCTTTATACATACTTTCAGATATAGCTTTCACAGCATGCTTAGTAGCACAGTAGACACTTACCTCTGGATATCCTTCTAGAGCAGCAGTACTTGCTATATTTATAATGTGTCCAGTCTCTTGTGCCTTCATCATTGGTACAGCTTCTCTGCACGTGTAGAGCGTACCGTACACATTAGCTTCAAACATCTGTGCTATTTGATCGTCTGTATAGTCCTCTATCTTGCCGAAATATCCTACTCCAGCATTATTTATTAATATATCAATCTGATTATCGGTCTTTTTCAGATAAGAGTTAAAGGATGTTTGTACATTTTCACTCTTACGTATATCCGTCTTATAGAAAGAAAAATTCTGATGAGCAATTTTTGGATCATTGAGACCCATCCCTCCTACCATACATCCTTTGGCTAAAAACTGATGAACTAGGGCATTTCCTATCCCTCTACTTACACCAGTGATCACAACACACTTTCCGTTTAAGTCCATACTAACCTAATAACCAAATAGTGTCTCTAGACTAAGCTCTTTTACTTCACCATACTTTGCCAGGTACTTTTTATCTATTTTATCTCTATCTCCTAATATGATGTAAGTGAAGTCTCCTATTATTCTATCCTTGTGAAAGGCTGTGACATCTGCCAAGGATATACTTTCCAGTCTCTTACTAGTCAGCTTTCGGATATCTTCTTTTACCCCTAGTTTAAGAGCTTGATCATAATTAAACAATATAGAAGTCTTCAATATCCTACTCGTTTCTAAGTTTTGCTTAAGTGCTTGTTTACCATTATCAAAGGTTTTTTGATCTTTTGGTAAATCTGCAAGCAGAATATTCATAGCTTCCATACCATCTTTCATCTTATCAGACTGGGTACCTACATAAGCCAAAACTACATTATTATCTCCTAATTTACTTGCCTCTGAATAAAAGCTATACGTAGAATAAGCAAGTGCTTTTGCCTCTCTTATCTCTTGGAATACGATGCTACTCATACCACCACCAAAGTACTCATTAAACATATCGATATCTGCTGACTCACTAAGTGCAAGTTCAGTAGATTTCTTAAGCCACATAATCTCAGCCTGCACCATATCATAGTGAGCTAGGTACACAGATTTACCATCTGCATCTCTCATTTCAAATTCCTTGAGGGAAGGCGTAGGCAAATACTCATCTGGTATAGTATGTAGTTTACTTAAGATGCCGTCTAGTCTTTCAATAGTCAATGGGCCACTATAAAACACTTTGTGCTTATAGTTACCTAAGTTATGAATGTAGGTAGTCAGTTCTTCACCACCTATTCCCATCAATTCTTTTTCACTTAAAAAATAGGTGGATGGGTTTTCTTGGCCGTAAAGTGCATAGTTTCTTAGCCTACCCATTATTGCACCTTTATTTAACTTGGCATCCTTTCTAGATTTTAGTTTTTGGGCTACCATTTGCTTGAGTTTTCCTTCATCTGCTACTGCATTTTGAAGTAAATGCTCAAAAAGTTGTACCGCTTCTTCAAATTCACTCGCAAGTCCGTTCAGGTATACGTAGCTCTGCTCGCTCCCCGTAGAGACTCCATAATTGCACGCCAGTTTATAGAACGCTGTACTTATTTGATCTGCAGTATAGTCCTCTGTGCCTAGATACTCTAGGTACTCCACCGCGAGAGCAAGTTTTTGGTCATTTAGAGAACCTATATCCAGTACATAATACATAGAAAATAACTGATCATCACCCTTCTTTACCTTCCATACAGGTACTTTTCCACTAATCGTACCAAAGGCTATTTCATTTTCGTATTCTAAAATCTGTGGTGTTATAGGGTTGGTCTTTCTAGCTAATATATCCCCTACGAATGGAGAAGTTTTACCTCTATTCACTTCTACTTTTGTGATCTCGGGCTTATCTACTTTTAACGACTCCGATTTATCTCCTTGTCTCTTATACACTACCACATGACCTTCTGAGTAATACTTAATGGCGAAGTTCGTCACATCTTCTTTAGAATAGGTAAGCATGTGATCTAACTTAGATAACTCTGCAGACCAAGAATTATTCATAACAAAAGCATCCATTAAAGAATATGCAGTTGCTCTGTATGAATCGTATTCACGTATTTTACTTACTTTTTGATTTAATACGATACTTTTCACGAGTTCCATATCAAACTCTCCACTTTTTAATAATTCAATCTGCTCATAAAACAACTCTTGTAAGTCCTCTAAACTTTGATTTTCTAGCGGAGTACCAGCAAAGTAGTGCAAGCCTCTTTCCTTTAGCATCATCGTAGAACTATAGGCTTGGATACATTGTTGAGCCTTCACCATATTTAAATCTATTAATCCTGCACTAGAGTTAGCCAATATAAGATCTACTAACAGCACTAAATCAGCATCTTCATCCATTGCATTGGGCACTCGATAGCCCATCATTAGAGACTCTTGACTAGGTCCTACTACATTAATAATTTCTTTTTGCCTTGGCTGGTTGCTTTCCTCAAAGACTAGTTTAGGTACCTTTTTAGCCTGCATGTAGCCAAATTTTTTCTGAACCTCAAGAAATGTACCTGCTAAATCTATGTCCCCTACCATTATTACTGCCATATTATTAGGTACGTAAAAGGTATTATAGTACTCTCTTATCTTTACTAAACTAGGGTTTTTGAGATGCTCAATAGTTCCAATGGTAGTTTGTGTTCCGTAATTATGATCTGGAAATGATGAAGCCAAAAGCTTTTCATACACTTGTCTTCCGTCATTGTCCAGTGTCCTATTTTTCTCCTCATATACTGCTTCTAGCTCCGTGTGAAAGAGTCTGAGTATCGGATTTCTAAAACGCTCTGCTTCTATATCCAGCCATGTGCTTACCTGATTACTAGGCACATCATTCACATATACTGTTCTCTCAAAACTAGTAAAGGCATTGGTACCTTGAGCCCCGATACCTTGAAGCATTTTATCATACTCATTGGCTATCGAAAATTTTGCAGCTTCACCACTTACACGGTCTATTTCTTTATATATATCTGTGCGTTTAGCTTCGTCCTTAGTCTGGTTATATTTCTCATACAGGCCGTCTATTTGATCTAAATAGACTTTTTCCTTCTTAAAGTCTAAGCTTCCATATTTGTCCGTGCCTTTAAAAAGCATATGCTCTAAATAGTGAGCTAGTCCGGTATTTTCTGCTGGATCACTGCTACTACCTGCTTTAGTAGCTATCAGGGTTTGTACTCTAGGTTTTACACTATTCTTAGCTAAAACTACTGTAAGTCCATTTTTAAGTGTGTACCAGCGTGAGTTTGTAGGGTCATTAGTATAACTAGTATACTCATTCCCGTTTTTGTCCTTCTTAATTTCTGTATGTTGAGCAAATACAGTAAATGATAACAATGCTAAAAAGGTGATGAAAAATGTTCTTAGGTTCATATTTTATTAAAGGACGCAAGTTAATGACTGCAACTAAAACCTACAGAATTCTCCACCAAAAGAATGGCATTTTAATCGAATTATACAGAATATTAGATGACCTAGCTTTTATTCTCATTGAAATTACTATTTCGCTCACCCAAAAATCTTACTTTTGCACCTTCATAAGCTATGTCAGAATACAAATTAATAATGCCTAAAATGGGCGAAAGTATTGCGGAAGCAACTATTATCTCTTGGCTAAAAAACGAAGGAGACTCTATAGATATAGACGAAGCTGTACTAGAGATAGCTACTGATAAGGTAGATAGCGAAGTACCTAGCATGGAAGCGGGGATACTTGTAAAAAAGCTGTACAATGAAGGCGATGTAGTAGCAGTAGGTGAAGCCATAGCTATTATAAGTGCTAGTGGAAGTTCTACTGCTCCTACTCCATTAACTGAGACCATAGCAACAGAAGCTGCTGCTCCAGCTGTGGCTGCTATTGAAAATAGTGTAACCCAGGCTCAAGAAGTAGCCGCTCCTGCTTTAAGTAATGCTGACGCTAATAGATTTTATTCTCCATTAGTCATGAATATAGCTCGTACTGAAGGTATTTCTATGCAACAGTTAGAGACTTTAAGTGGTACTGGCAAAGAAGGTAGAGTAACTAAGAAAGACATTTTGGCTTTTATAAAGGACGGTAGTGCTTCAGCTACTATAACCGCTCCTGAGCTGTCTTCAAGAGAACGAGTTTCTCCTCCCAAAACAGAAGAACCTAAGACCAAAGCTGCTCCGGCTGTGAGCTTAAATCCTGGTGATGAAATTATAGAAATGGGTCGTATGCGAAAACTGATAGCTGACCATATGGTGATGAGTAAGCATACTTCTCCGCACGTTACTTCATTCGTAGAAGCAGATGTGACCAACTTAGTAAACTGGAGAAATAAAATAAAAGGTGCATTCAAAGCAAGAGAAGGCGAAAACTTCACCTTCACTCCTATCTTCATAGAAGCTATCACCAAAGCCATAAAGGATTTCCCAATGATAAATATATCAGTAAGCGGAGATACTATCATAAAGCACAAAAATATAAATGTGGGGATGGCCGCAGCTCTTCCTAGTGGTAATCTAATCGTTCCTGTCATAAAGAATGCAGACTTTATGAACCTGACTGGCTTAGCTAAGACAGTAAATGACTTAGCTAATAGAGCGAGAAGTAACAAGTTAAAACCAGACGAAATACAAGGAGGGACATATACTGTGACCAATGTAGGTACATTTGGAAATATACTGGGTACTCCTATCATAAACCAACCTCAAGTAGCTATTATGGCTATGGGCGCTATCGTAAAGAAACCTGCTGTGATAGAAACAGAGCACGGTGACTTAATCGGCATTAGACATAAAATGTTCCTATCTCACTCTTATGATCATAGAGTAGTAGACGGTGCACTTGGAGGAATGTTTGTACGCAGAGTAGCGGACTATCTAGAGCAGTGGGATGTAGATAGAGAGGTATAGAAACTATTACTCTCAACTTAAAACTAAAACAATGAAAAGCGTCATACTAATACCTTGTAGATTAGAATCTACCCGTTTCCCTAATAAGCCACTAGCTCCTCTTTTAGGTAAGCCAATGATCCAGTGGGTCTATGAAGCTGCTGAAAAAAGTGAAGCCACAGATGTATTTATCATCACTGATAGCCAAGAGATTATCAATGCGGTTGAAGCATTCGATGGACAGGCAATACTTACTTCTGACGAACCACAAAATGGAACTGAAAGATGTGAGGAGGCTATGGAGATACTGAATTCTGATGGCACTGAGTACGACGTTATTATTAATGTACAAGGTGACGAACCGCTTATTTCAGCGAGTGATATCAATAGAATGCTAGACCTCTTCGAGGAGGAAGACGTAGATGTGCTGACATTTATCCAGCCCATAGATAATGAAGCAGATTATAAAAATACCAATATAGTAAAAGCAGTACCGACTTCTTTTGATGAAGGATTTTGCGATATCTGCTATTTTAGTAGAAGCCCTATTCCATATATGGAGGTGTTTAGACCAGAGGTAGCTTTCAAGCATATTGGCATTTATGGTTTTACCGCTACTGCATTTGAAGAGACCAAAAGTCTGGACCCATCACTACTAGAGGAAGTAGAACGACTGGAGCAATTGCGTTGGGTACAAAATCATATCGTAGTATCTGCTATGGTAACTGAAAACATACTTGTGGGCGTAGATACTCCTGAGGATTTAGTGGCTGTTGAAGCTATATTGAAAAATAAAGTGAATTGATTTCAGCCTAAAAAAATCAACTTAATTAATTCTTACCTGTAGATTAACTACAAGGATTAATTAAGT
Organism: uncultured bacterium; assembly: GCA_963933305.1. Taxonomy (GTDB): domain Bacteria; phylum Bacteroidota; class Bacteroidia; order NS11-12g; family UBA9320; genus UBA9320. The sequence continues at coordinate 4,954 of CAWVTM010000021.1, read as the reverse complement.
CACTCATTTCAATCCTAATTCTCTCAGAAGCCAAACTTGACTTGGTGTTCAACCTTTGGTATGTTGAAAACATATTGAAATCCAAAAATTAAGGATTCATATTTTACCCTTCAGTTTAGCCTACTTTTGACCACCGTACACAAACGGAGAGCCTTTTGCTAAATACATAGCAGCTTTTTCCTTTTTTGGACAACTAAAAACTAATCATTTATGGACACAAAATACGTATTCGTCACCGGCGGAGTCACATCTTCATTGGGTAAAGGAATTATTTCCGCATCTCTAGCTAAGCTTCTTCAAAAGAGAGGTTACCGAGTAACTATCCAAAAATTTGATCCCTACTTAAATGTAGATCCTGGTACTATGAATCCGTATGAGCACGGTGAATGTTATGTGACAGACGATGGAGCTGAGACAGATTTAGACCTTGGTCACTACGAGCGTTTCCTAAACGTCCCTACTTCCCAAGCCAATAACGTCACTACAGGACGTGTATACAGTACCGTAATAAATAATGAGCGAGAAGGAAAGTATCTCGGGAAAACAGTTCAGATTATTCCCCACGTTACGGATGAGATCCAGCGTAGAATGAAGATTCTGGGTGATAGTGGTGATTATGATATCGTAATCACAGAACTAGGCGGCACAGTAGGCGACATAGAGTCATTGCCCTATGTAGAGTCTGTGAGACAATTAAAAAGAAAACTAGGTAGTGATGACTGTGCAGTGATACACCTTACATTAGTACCCTATCTAGCAGCAGCAGGAGAATTAAAAACTAAACCTACTCAACACTCCGTACAAAAACTTCTAGAAGCAGGTGTACAACCAGATATATTGGTATGTAGAACTGAGCATAAGCTGAGTAAAGAGGTTCGAAACAAGATTGCACTATTTTGCAACGTAAATCTGAATGCAGTAATAGAGAGCATAGATGTAGAAACCATCTATGATGTGCCTCTTATGATGGAGAAAGAGAAGCTAGATAAAGTAGTCCTAGCTAAACTTAGACTTCCTACTAGTACAGAAGCAGACCTGACCGGATGGAAAGATTTTTTATTCAAGTTGAAACATCCTAAAAATGAAGTAAATATAGGCTTAGTAGGAAAATACGTAGAGCTCCCTGATGCATATAAGTCAATCATAGAAGCATTTATACACGCAGGAGCGGTAAACGAGTGTAAGGTTAATCTTAGCCTTCTTCCCTCTGAAAACATCAATGAAGATAATGTAGCCGATCGATTGAGAGATTTAGACGGCGTGCTCGTAGCTCCAGGTTTCGGTGATAGAGGAATAGAAGGAAAGATCAATACGATTCAATACCTTCGAGAAAACAAGATCCCCTTCTTCGGAATTTGCTTAGGTATGCAATGTGCAGTCATAGAATATGCCCGAAATGTACTGGGAATGAAAGATGCGCATAGCAGTGAGATGATTAAAACTAAAAATGCAGTCATCGACCTTATGGATAGTCAGAAAGGCGTATCCCAAAAAGGGGGTACGATGAGACTAGGAGCTTATAAATGCAAATTAGAGAAGGGCTCTAAGTCTTACACAGCTTATGGCAAATCACTTATTTCTGAGCGACACCGCCATCGTTATGAATTTAATAATAAGTATCTTAAAGTTTTTGAGGAAGGTGGAATGAAAGCAATAGGGATTAATCCAGAAAATGACTTAGTAGAAGTGGTGGAAATCCCTACTCATCCTTGGTTTGTAGGTGTCCAATATCATCCGGAATTAAAAAGTACAGTAGATGCTCCTCACCCGCTATTTGTAAGATTTGTTAAGGCGGCTCTAGAAAAAAAAGAGGCCTAATACACACTCTTAGAGATAAATCTATAAATTTACTTACTAGGTAAGCCACACTTTCTAAAACATTATTAAAGCACTGCTCACACAGCAGTGCTTTTTTTATGAAAAACATCAAACCTACGTAGCGTCATTACGTGCAATTTCTCAAATGAAACCAAGTGCTAAACTTGAAGTGAATTATTATTTATAACCCAAGTTCAACTATTCTTTAGAGATACCGGTTTTCATAAAACCCAGGAGGACGGAGGTGTTAGATAGACTGATTTACTCCGACTTATAAGAAAATCCACTGTATGATCCCTCTATATAACTTTGATCATTTGACCTTTATTCAAATAATCAAAGTTGCGATGCAGAGCATCAAGAAATTGAACCTTAAAAGAGATTAAATACCGTGAAAGCATTTTGAGAAATATGCATCAATTTTCAGGAATAAATATAAACTTTCCATCCTCTGAAGAAAAATAATAGCCTTAGCTATACATAAAATTTATATCGACAAAATTGGTGATACGAGATCTGAATAATCTCGATGTTTGGTGACTTAATCTGTATGGTTGCAGACATAGCTAGCTATATACCGAAAAAACTGACACCCATTTCGCTTAAACTCAATATTCATTATTATAACTGCCTTTTTATGAAATTATCCACGTATGTAGAATGATGAAAATCTAATTAGATTTCATATTATTTATACGTACAGAGTGTATCAAATTTGGAGCCTAAAAGAATCACAAAATGTTCATCTTCTTTAAAGTACTCTTGGCTAAAATCATTAATTTATTTTATTTACACACTATTAATTGTAAAAACCTTTCATTTTAATTTTTATAGAAATATAATTGCTGTATAAATATAATAAAAATGGGTAAAAAAATAAATTTTATAGTTTTAGCTATATTAGTTTTTGCAAGTTTACTCTCTGCAGAGCACTACCAGAAGCTTACCTCGGTCATAGATTCTGGAGATACCGCTTGGATGCTTGTGGCAAGTGCGTTTGTGCTATTAATGACTCCAGGGCTATCTTTTTTCTATGGCGGAATGGTAAGCAAAAAGAATATTATATCTACAATGCTTCAGAGTTTTATCGCCCTTGGGGTGATAAGTGTTCTATGGGTTATAGTAGGCTTTAGCTTATCATTTGGGGATAGCATAGGTGGTATTATAGGCAACCCGATGACATATTTTAATTTTAACAATGTCGGTTTAGAGCCCAATGCTGATTTTGCTGCTACTATTCCGTTTCTTCTCTTCGCATTATTTCAATTGAAATTTGCTATAATTACTCCTGCACTTATCACAGGAAGTTTTGCAGAGCGTGTTCGTTTTAGGAGCTACATATTATTTATGATACTATTTAGTCTTTTTATTTACAGCCCTTTAGCTCATATGACTTGGCATCCTGATGGACTGTTCAGAAACTGGGGTGTGCTAGATTTTGCTGGAGGTACAGTAGTGCACATGTCAGCAGGTTTTGCGGCACTAGCAGGAGCGGTATTTTTAGGCAAGCGAAAAAACAAACAAGAAAATCCAGCAAATGTACCTTATGTGATACTTGGTACTGGCCTTCTATGGTTCGGTTGGTTTGGTTTCAATTCTGGCTCTGCTCTTGGAGCTAATGCAGATGCAGTCTTGGCATTTGCTAATACGAACGTGGCGTCTGCTACGGCCATGATTACTTGGATATTTTATGAGCGTATGTTGGGTAGAAAAATGTCTGCAGTAGGTGCTTGTATTGGAGCTGTAGTAGGTTTAGTTGCTATAACACCTGCTGCAGGTTTTGTGAATATAGGTCAGTCTATGTTCATTGGATTTACTGCGGCTATAGTATGTAATTACGCTATTCATTTACGAACAAAGTCTAATCTGGATGATACACTAGATGTATTCCCTAGTCACGGTGTTGGAGGAATTGTAGGTATGCTACTGACGGCAGTTTTTGCAGCCGGTGTAGGCCTAGTTGAAGGAGAAACTACCACGTTTCTGTATCACTTATTGGCATTAGTTATTACCGCATTATTTACATTTGGCGGTAGTTTACTGATTTACAAAGTAGTAGACATGATTCTCCCTATGCGAGTAAGAGAAGATCAAGAGGTCAGGGGTTTAGATCTCAGTCAGCACGGAGAGCACATTTTCTAGTAAATACTATTCTTAATGAAATTATAAATTTAACGTTGAGCGCTATTTGCTTTCTAGCTTTGATTTATTCTATGCATGATTTTTATCTATAGCGACACTCGCTTCTCTGCCTTCAGAAATAGCCTATACTAAATATTGACATCTACGCTTGTCGCCGACAACAGAGAAGGCGTCTACAAATAAGCTCTAACCCATTAAATATCAAAAAATCTATTGAATCAGGTTTGATTTGTTCTGGGTATTTGATGCAGTCATCTTGCCAATATGAGTAAAGTTAATGTCTTGATTATACTCATCACCCACTAAAATTACAATATCAATCAAATCCCTAAAAGTGATTACACTCTGTTTCTCATATTGTAAAAAATAAGTTACTTATTAATATCTGCATCTTTATTGATAGGCATTGAATCAAACAAACCATTGCTTCCTCCCAAAAAACATAACATTTCAGTCGTATTCTTCTTCACTATCTTTAACTCCGCTATTTGTTGCTTAATTTTATTTGTTGACTCTAGGCCATCGTATTCTCCAGTTTTTTTTCAAGGTCCCTTAGCTATCCTTTATTTATTCGTTTACTTTCATTCGCTATTCTGTTCTTTTTCTTTTTAGCTTATTACGAGTGACGATGTTAAATGTAGCCATATTAATTAGATCAAAGTACCATACAGGTCACGTATGAGTGCCATAATTAGTACACTATTATACAAACTATGTACATAAAGCAACACAAAAAGAAGTCAATAAAATAAGGGATCCTCGATGCGAATCCCCTATTTTGCTGAGCATTCAGCTATCAGGACGAACCTAAGACCTTCCTGGCTAAACAGTCGGGACGCAATTTCTTCTCACACCAATTTTTGGACACAAAAAAAACAGCACATTATGTGCTGGTTTAATAGTTTGTCGGGGTGGCAGGATTACTAACGTGATCCTATTATTGGGGGGAGGGTGCTCAACTATTCGAAAGTATTAACAGCTTTCAGCTGCTCCG
>CAWVTM010000020.1:0-18889 GCA_963933305.1 uncultured bacterium | reverse complement strand
TCTGGTAATCCTCCTACATTATGGTGAGATTTTATAGTAGCCGAAGGTCCATTTACAGACACAGATTCTATCACATCAGGATAGATTGTACCTTGGCCTAGCCACTTAGCTCCATCTACTTTAGATGCTTCAGCGTCAAATACCTCTATGAATGTATTCCCAATAATTTTTCGTTTGGCCTCTGGATCTTTTACCCCCTCTAAGCGACTAATGAAAAGGTCAGAAGCATCTACTCCTATAACATTAAGCCCTAATCCATTATACGCTTCAAGCACTTCATCGTACTCATTTTTTCGTAGCAATCCATTATTAACAAAGATGCCTACCAAATTTTGACCTATCGCTTCATTCAAAATATAGGCAGCTACCGAGCTATCTACTCCACCTGATAGTCCCATTATTACTTTATCCTCACCTATAGTTCTTTTATAGAAATCTACGCTTTCTGTGACGAAGTGTGCGGGAGTCCAGTCACCTATGCAACCACATATACTTTTAGTAAAATTATCTAGCAACTGAGTACCGTCTGTGCTATGACTTACTTCAGGGTGGAACTGAACTGCATAAATCTCCTTATCTATAAATCTATATGCTGCTACCGGTATACTTTCCGTACGGGCTATCACAGAAGTACCCGCAGGCATATCTAGTATCGTATCGCCGTGGCTCATCCATACTTGACTACCGTCAGCTATTCCTTTTAGTAGTTTATCGTTACTCTCCACTGTGAGATTAGCTCTACCATACTCTCTATGTGTACTTCGCTCTACTTTACCTCCGTTTTCAGCTACTAGAAACTGAGCTCCGTAACATAAACCTAATACAGGTACCGTGAGATTCATGATGTCTATGTCTGCTACAGGTGCATTAGCATCAGTGACAGAAGATGGACTTCCAGAGAGAATTATTCCTTTCACTTGGTCAGAAATCTCTGGTAATTTATTAAATGGATGTATTTCGCAGTAGATATTTAGTTCTCTAATTCTACGAGCTATTAGCTGCGTAAACTGTGATCCAAAATCAATAATAAGTATTTGCTCGTGCATGGTTAATTGACTTGCAAACATAACCCTCACCCAAAGTCAAAGGATGGGCTAAACTGTCAAGTTATAAACAAGTAACCGAGCTATGAACTACGCTTGGTTAGTAAATTTATAACCAACCCCTCTCAACGATAGAAAGAATTTAGGGTTTTTGGGGTCTACTTCAAAGTACTTACGGAATGCCAATATAAAGTTATCTATAGTCCGAGTACTGGGGTATACAGAGTATCCCCATACCGTTTGAAGTATTTTTTCTCTACTTACTACCTCATCCTTATTTTCTATGAGTAATTTGAGTAGTAGTGCTTCTTTCTTAGTCAGACTAAACTTACCGTCTTTGCCTACTGCTTCGTAACTATCAAAATTTGCTGAGTTTACACCAAAAGCATATTCTGTAACAGACTCTGATCTAGGCCCGTCTTCATTTCTAGAAATAAGCTTATTAATACGAAGCATGAGTTCTTCCAGGTTAAAGGGTTTAGTCAGGTAATCATCACCTCCTTTTTTTAGACCTAAAATACGATCTTCTGAACTGCTCTTCGCACTTAAAAACATTATAGGAACGTCGCTGTCATGAAGACGAATATTTTCACATACTGCAATACCGTCTATATTAGGTATCATAATATCTAGTATCACTAGGTCAAATCGCTGCTCTTTGAATGTAGCTATAGCTGTGGCTCCGTCATATACTACTATGGGATGAAAATCTTCTATTTCTAAGTTTAACTTAATGGTTTCGGCTAAATGTTTCTCATCTTCTACTAACAGTATTCTCTTCTTCATATATGTTCTGGCATTTGGTTTAATGATGTTAAATTCTCTACCTTACAAAGTTGACATATAAATAGCATACTAACGTCAGATTAATATCATAAAACTTTCAAGGAAACATGATTTCAAAAACCGAACCCTTTGGTTTATTGGCACTTACAGATACTTTACCGTGATGTTTTGACACTGCTTGAGATACAATAAAAAGCCCTAATCCAGTCCCCTTGGTAGTGCGTGTCTCTTCGTCTTGTACGCGATAAAACTTTTTGAAAATATTTTTATAATCTTCCTTATTAACACCAACTCCTCTATCTTTTACTGTAAGTACTTTATCCTCTCCATTCCTGACTAGACTCACTTCTATGGGCTGATTATCACTGTATTTAAAGGCATTTTCTATAAGGTTATTCACCACCATACGAAGTATAAACCCGTCACCTAATAGATATATATCTTCCTCTATACTAGCTTCTATATCACCTTTGATACGTTGATTTTCCACTACTTGTTCTACCATTTCAGATAAATTTACATTAAACAACTGATACTGATACTTATCACTCTCTATCTGCATGGCCGTGAGCATATTCTCTGCGAGTTCTTCTAATCTAAACGTATTTTCTATGCTATTCTCAATAAGCTCAGCTTTCTTTTCTTCCTTTACCTTAGGATGCTTACTCGTCTGTAACATCAGGCGTATTGACGCTATAGGTGTTTTAAACTCGTGTGTGACAGAAAGCAGAAAATTGTTTTGACGTTTATTTAATTGGTAAATACTATCTACACTGTAATACACGCCAAAAATACCAGCAGCCACTAAAACTAAGAGCAAGATACTTTGATATAGCCAGATATTTCGCTGCTGCGAGCGTTGTTCCTCTAGCTTCTTTAAACTACTAGGACTAATACTCAGCTGCACTACCTTCTTATCGGTTGATAGCTGCTCAAAACTAACACTGTAGTTTCCATTAAATCGTTGATTCACAAAAGCATCTAATTTACTCTCCGCTATATCTATCTGGAGCTGCTTGAGGTAGTACTCTACCGTGTCTGTAGACCCTAACTGATTATTCTTGGCTTGCTGCATCACCTGAAGCGTACACGCATTTAGCCCTGCTCTCAGCACATCATTTTTGAGCTGAAAATCTGTATTGGAATAATTTAATAGTGAAAAAGTAAGCCAAGCGAAAGCTGCTAAGATGTACACTATTACTAAGACTATAAGTACTTTTACCCGCATAGGTTTTAAATCGGGGCTAAAATACGCTAGTGGAATACAAACACACCAACTTACCTCAGATTTCGAAAAGGAAACTCAACCTGAATAATGGACAGGACAATGAGACCATATACACAGCTTACTAGAGTAAAGTATATTATAACCAATGGAGCAGGCTCTCTGTAAATGGCTTATATGCAAAAGACCTCACACAAATCCTAGCAGGAGCTCAAGACGATCTTAGTATTTTAAATACATTCATTTAAATAGCAATATCAAAGAAATAATAAGCGTGAAACGTAATTATAGAACTCTCAAACTAAAAATTTATAACTACGTACTTTTACCGAATATCAATAAGCTATTCTCCTATCATTCATTTGCTCTACCTTTGCACTATAGCATGGAAATAGGAAAAACAACTATACTGCAAGCAGCTCGTACTACGGATAATGGTTGCTACCTGCAAGATGAGGAAGGTAATGAAGTACTTTTACCAAATGCCTACGTGGCTCCTACACTACAAATAGGTGATAAGATAGAGGTATTTGTATATAAAGATAATGACGAACGACCTGTAGCCACCACACTAAAGCCCAAGGTAGAACTCGAGAAATTTGCGTACCTGGAAGTAATGGACGTGAATAATGCGGGTGCATTTATGGATATGGGAGTAGTCAAGCAACTTCTGGTACCCTACAGTGAGCAAACTGTAAAAATGGAAGAAGGTGAGAAATACGTAGTATTCTGCTTATTAGATGATGAAACAGAGCGTATGATAGGCTCTGGTCAGATAGAAGATTTCCTATTTACTGAAGATATAGATCTAGAAGAGGGTGCAGAGGTAGAAATACTTCCGTATAAAAAGAGTGAACTCGGAATGAATGTAATCGTAAATGGTCTCTACCAAGGTCTTATATTCTTTTCAGATATATTTACACCTATACAGATAGGTGAGCTACAAAAAGCATACGTAAAAACAGTACGTGAAGACGGAAAACTAGATATAGTGATACAACCTCAAGGATATAAAAACGTAATAGACAGAGCCACTCAAGGGGTTCTGGACAACTTAATGAAACAAGGTGGATTTTTTAAATTCACAGATAAAAGCGATCCAGATGAGATCAGAAAGGTATTTAAGATGAGTAAGAAAGCTTTTAAAAAAGCTCTAGGAAACCTCTACAAACAAAAGATGGTGAGTCTTGATAAGGACGGTACTAGATTGATAAAAAAATAGCTTAATCGCTCGTTAAAATAAATATCTCGCTAGAAGTCTTCCGATGTGAATAACATCCGCCTCTTCACTTTTTCTCCCTTCATAACTGATAATTACTTGAACATTATTAGCTAAAGTCCTCTGATAGCCTGTCTTCCACGTAGCATTATTCCCATTTTGAAGACCTCTAAGAAGCTCATACCCTAAGTTAGTACCTGGTAGACCAGTATAGTTCACCTTAATATAGCTTACTCCTGCATTCAGTGCTCCTTTACCTGCTTTGGTATATTTAAACTCACTGCCTAATTCCGTATTTACTGTGGACTGCCCTCCATACTCTTGACTATTAGCCGCAGAGAAATATTTAGCTTTAAGCTCTAGTCTGTATGTATTCTTTATCACAAACTGGAACTTAGGCTCTACCTCATAAAAAGCATACTGGTAGTTATTTTGTATAAAAAACTCACTCAAATATATTCTCTCTCCTGCTACTAGTCGCGTATCCAAGGTTAACATTTTGCCTAAATTTACTCGCATATTTAGCACATTATCAGTACTAGACCTACTATCAAAACCATTGCTCAGCAGCACTTTAGATTCAGAACTTAGAAAAGTATAATCTATACTATACTTTGGATTCCCACGGTTAAAAAACAAAGTAGTTCTGAGACTTCTAGACGAATTAATAAGTGTGGTATCCGTAAGATCCTGCTGACTCGGGTTCAGAAAATCCAATATAGAGGTGGGAAGTATTTTTTTATCCAAAAGCAATGTACTCAGACTATTAAATCTTGCATAAAATGGTTTAGACGATTTAATATTGGTTTTATAAAATACCGCAGGATTGAGCTCTACGGTCTGACTTATCTTATTACTATTCGTCGTGATAAACCCTGCTACCGGTGTGAATACTTTGATATAATCTGCTCGCTGCCTATCTAGGTCTGAGGCTACTTCAAACTCGTTGAGGGTTTTCAGCCCATTGGTATCATAGTCATTCCAGACATATACACCGTTACCAGGCTGTACGGCAAGGTACTGAAACTCTCTTCGCTGCTCCTGCCCTGTACCGAGCTGGTAAAAAGTACGTGAGCGTATAAACTTCTTGAAAAAGTGAAGATCTAATTCTACTCTACTTTGAATCGTATTCTCTACTGGCTTACTGCTCAGAGTAGTATCTTCTATGAGTAGTCTTCTGTAAATACTACTCAGATCTATTCTTTGAGATTTTTTAGAAGTATAACTACCACTGAATCCAATATCACGACCTATAGTAGAAGTAGCAAATCCATCATTTTTAGGCAGTTGATCTGTTCGTTGAGCTGCATTGATTCTATACTTAAGTCTCCCAGTATCTATATTTTCTAAATATGCATTATAGGATTGAAACGAATAGCTCTGAATGAGCAGCGTATCTCTATTAAATGCACTTTGCTCATTGGTGTACCCTAAGCCTGTTACTAAAGAACCTAACGGCCTAGCTACTTGAGCACTAATACTATAAAAAGTATTGGCTAATGTAGCAGTATCCCCTTCATCTGTAGTAGTATTTAGGAGCTCTAGACTAGATGAGAAACTTGTCTTATTCCACAGGAAACCCAGTGAGGCCGTATTACTTAATCCAGTAAAATTACCAGGTCTAGAAAATAGCGAAGCTCTATTTCTGACGTACGTAGCAGCTGATTTCTCTAAACTTACTGTAGCATTGGCTATGTGCTCATAGGAGGGTACTAACTGAGCAAGTGCATTGGGATTACTGATTACCTTGTTCCACTGCCTATCAAACTCCACGGCTCTATACCTTTCTACGTAATTATACCGCCCACTAACTAACTCATAGTTTAAATCTGTTTTTAACTTCCACGGACTGGAATCTTTTAATGATCTGTCTGTAGTTTGATACAGTTTCAGTCCAAAACCTGAGTTATCCTCATCATCTATTCCCGAAAACGTATTTTCATCATATTGACTTAGTGCATATTCTAGCCCTGTAACCCCACCTTTTCGCTTCACATTAAACCCTATATTAAGTGAGTTTAATTTTTTAGGAGCTATGAGTACTTCTATTGGGGCGTAGCTACCTAATCCTTCTCCTACGTATTCAAATACTTTACCATTAGCAGCTGTCTCAGCTTGATTATAACCTCCACTTCCTGACCCAAGGTTACTAAATACCACTAAGTAATACGTCTCACCGTCTTGTGGTAAAGCCGCATACTTATAGGTTTCTATGCCTCCTATATTTTCTATCGTATACATAATTCGATCTGTATCAAATACGTCTTGTGGTTTCACATTTCGAAATATAGCTGCAGCATCACCCGCTGCTATAAGTGCATCAACCTTGGCGGAGGATGAATCATCATCTAATCCCGTATTAGGCTGAGACTTAAGATCCATCTCATTAAATCCATTGGCATAGATAGTAAATCTGCCCTTACTGATAGATGTCCCTAAGTGTGCTACTGATCTACCGTAATTTCTGTCTGAGTACTGAAACTCTACTAATATTCTGCTATATCTCGTAATAAGAATACGAGGCGTAAATGTGACTTCGCCGGTATTGTAATTTATTACATAATCATTACCCTCTCCACGAGCAAGTTCCTTCCCATCTAAAAAAACCTTTTCTGTACCTGCTATGACTATAATAAAGAGTTCTCCATTATCCCCTTGGAGTCTATATGGACCACTATTTCCCTCTATACCATCTATTCTATTTCTGCTAAACCTACCTCGGGAGATAGCGGCCTCTGCCTGTGTACTGATACGCCAGTCTTTCAGCCAGTTCACTTGCTGATACTGGAGTCCTCGTGACCTTTTGTAATAATTAATAAAGTAAGAATCACTTGGTCGTTTCATTAGAAAATCACCTAAAGTGAGTGAAGCACTATCTTTTTTGAGCGTAATATAGACTTGGTCAAAATCCTGTATCTGCTGTGTATTTCCCTCCGGTTGTATCGGATTATTCTCATCGCTAATTACTGCCAATACTTCTATATCATTGTCTAGCTTTCCACTAAGTCTGAGGTTTAGATTAGAATTTACTACTACATCTTGTGCATTACCGAATCCTATACCCCTACTGACATTTCCCATCGTATTGAGGCTGCCATATTTAGAAGCAGTAGCCTTATTAGTAGGTGTATATTTGAAAGGATTTTCTTCGTATATGTCATATACTGTGTTGGTATTTTTAGTGTAATATGACATCCTAAAGTCCAGCACACGATAGCTGATGGAGATACTATCTTTAGGTGTAGATGTAATCCATGCAAGACGATTACCTACTACGTCATAATCTACTGTAGCATTATACCCTGCTATTAGCACAGAAGCTCTTTGTACAAACCCAGAATCTATAAGTAGAGTATCGCCCTTAGCAGGAAGCACAACTTTATCACGCTCTGTACTGAACTGAGAATAGCCTAAGTATGAAGCACATACACATATAATAAATAAATATCTGAGCAAGACGTAGTATATCTATGGCAAAGTAACGAGAAATAGAACAGATTAGGTATCTGGAGCTGATGACTAACTATATAAATGAATCAGATCAACTATCAGTACCCTCGGGATCAGTATCTCTTTCTTCACTTTTATTGCCCGACCGTATAAGACCGTAAGACATATATATACTGGTAATAATAACTAACCAGAGGATAATACCCGGCTGAAACACCTCAGAGATCAAATCTTTTGGTATGCTGTAGAATAATAAGATGGTAATCAGACCTCTAGGAGCTACGTACTCTACTACCGCTGAGGCTTCTTTGGTAATCCACTTAAGCAGGACTATACGCACTAGCAGTATCCCTACAAAAGCCATTAGACTAATAATAAGTACTTCAAGGTTTACTAACGAGCCTAAATCTATCGTAAGTCCAAATACAATAAAGAAAAATGTACGAAGTACGAATGCAGTCTCTCTGCTTATAATATGAAAGTCTTTTTCCATTTTCACAAACTCCATGCGTGTCATAAGGTTTTTGAGAGGGCCTCTAAATACTAATTGATGATTTTTAAGAATCAAGCCAAAGGTAAGTATAAGCACCAAAGGACTAAGATGAATCATCTTACCAAGTGCGTATATCAGTATGAGAATGGAAATAAAGAAAAAAAGTTTGACCTTAGCATTAAGGAACTTAAAGAGAAGCACAAGTCCTACACCAACCAAAAGAGAGACTAAAATAGTAATAAAAACCTCTATGCCAAATTCGCCAATAGAACTGCCTACCTCATTACTCTGTAGGATCGTAACCAAAAGGTTAAATACCATAATACCAATTATATCTGAAATACAACTTTCATATATTAGCAACTCTTTATCAAACTCTTTTAAATGAGTAATACTCGGTATAACTATGGCACTACTGATAACTGCCAGCGGTGTGGCATATAATAATGAGGCACTTACTGTCATACCTAGCAGGTAATGAAGTACCGGTGCTATGCACAATATACTACCCGCTATACCAAAAATAGCTAGCAATGTAGCCCTGCCTATAAGGCCCCGCTTCTCCTTGGATAACTCCAGGTCCAAAGCTCCCTCTAGAACTATCATAATAAGTCCAACAGTACCTAGAATCTTAAGATATGGAAAAAAGTCGACCTGGTATTCTGGATATAGACTCAGAAACTGACCGAGTCCTACACCTGCTACTATAAGCATGAGGACTGAGGGTACATTCGTACGTTTTGCTATCTCACTAAAAAAATAAGAGAGGACGATACACACAGAAAGCGAGACAATAATGATATTATAATCCATTGGAACAAAATTAACCTGAGTGTGCCATTTTTAAAGATAAATCTATACAGTTTCTGACATGTAAATGGTAGAATTATATGAACAGTGAATTTGATTATTATACTGAGTACTAGCTACCGCGTCAACTGCTAATATCTTATACCAAAATAGCTTTCAATTGCCGCGTATAAATCGTTTTTCACTCGATTTCTATTCGTTAAAAAAGACGTACTACTCGTAGCAGCTCTGTATTTATATCATTTTAGGAAGAATCCCCATTGAATGATAGTACCTCAGGATAGATTTCCTATACTCTGCATAGCGTTTAATGTACTTCTCACGTGCAAATATCCATTTTTGTTCGCGAGTATTTACTATGAATAGAGAACTCTCTCCCAGCCTAAACTTAGTTTGCTCTGCGTCAAGCAAAGCTTTATAATTAGTAGAAGCTACATTCCATAGATCTATAGTTTCTTTTAGGTTTAATGTATTGTTATGAAAGGTACGCTGGGCATTTGTAATTTTTACAATCATTTCCTGCTTTTTGTTCCCTATAATTTGTTCTTTTATCAAAGACTGATTGGCCTTAGCTCGCTGCTTCCTGAGTAGGATAGGCATGTATAAGTTAATCCCAATATAGTTATTCTGCTGAGGATTGTAATCAAAGTCTCCTACGGTTCCACCGTCTTCTTGTAGTTTAAAAGCCAAGTCTACTTGTGGTTTATAAAATTCTCTTGCTAAAATTAGCGAAGCCCTATTGATAAGAGAATCTGTATTTAACAGACTGATAAGTGGATGCAAGCGTGTCATCTCACGCTCTGTAAATGAATCTGGTAAGGTTACGGTATAATCTAAGTCTACCTCAGGAGCTAGCAGCTCTCTGGTCATCTCAGGTATCCAAATATAATTCTGGACCTTATTTCTAAACTTTTCCCATTTCACTGTGGACTCTAAGAGAAAAGCCTGTCTATTCTGAAAATTAATAAACGCCTCTAAGGTGTCTATATCTGCAGCTTCCCCTATCCTATTTTTACGACTAACTAGTCTCAGTCTATTCTGAGCTAAGACTATAGCCTCTTGAGATAGATTAAGCAGCATAACACCCTCATACCAGTCCCAGTAAGCCTCCCCGGACTCTAATAGATGGTCATTTACTTCAAGTGTATTCAATAAAGTGGCAGCGTCACTTTCTAGACGTTGTTGTTTCACTAGCGTACGCTCAGCATCTGTAAACATACCCGCACCTAGGGGCACCTCTATCCCTGCATACACAAGCCCCTGCACAGGCACATTGCTTTCAGGATTAAGAAAAACTCCATTATTATCAGCGTACCCTCCACTCACCTTCACTCCTATAGGAGTTTTTACTTCCAGTCCAGCATCTAGTTTATTATAGTACGTTTTACTATCAATATTTTTTCTATCAAATCCAGCTATAAACTTAGGTTCAAAGGCTGATTTAGCTGCTAGCCATTCTTGATTCTGAATATCAACTTCCAGATTACTGTTTCTTACCGCAGGAGCAAAATCATAGACCTGCTTTAGAAACCTAGCTTCGTTGAAAATAAAAGTATCTACCGCCTGAGCAAATCCATTTAAACTTATTAGAAAAACAAGAATACTATTTACTACTCTTTTCATCCGTATTGTATTCCATTTTCTTATTAGTCCCTCTATAATAATCTGGCGGAAACCCGTTAAGTTGTCTCCACAACTCGTACCATAGCGGAACTCTATTTAGCAGTGCAACTCCTCTAGCTCCTGACCCTATACGAACATCAGTAGGCCATGGTTTAGTAATACTTTCTTCTACTAGGACTCTATATTTTCCATTTTTACTAATATTATAGTCTATGGCTTGCACCTCTCCTGGAAACGTACCATAACTCAACTCTGGCCATCCAGAGAAGACAATAGATGGCCATCCATCAAAGAGAAACATCATCTCATTTCCTCTTTTTACTAAGGGTAAATCTATAGGATCTACATATACTTCTACTGCTTTCTTCCAGTGCTCTGGCACTATAGTGATGATAGGCGTATTCTCTTTTATATTTTCACCTATACCTGCCTGTAGTGCCTGTGTAATATATCCGTCTCTAGGGGACATTACATAGTAAAACTCTTGTCTGAGCTCATAGTTAGCTAACTGATTTCTCATCTTAGACATCTCTCCTAATCCTGCATATAGTTCACTACCTGCTGAGCTTCGCTTACTTTCTACATCACTTATTTTTTCTGCAAATTCACTTACTACTTGATCCTGCTCTATCAGTGTATTGATGTACTTATTTACACTCAGTCCGTACTTATTCTCCTTCTCTATGGCCTTAGCCTTAGTCTCTTGCAGCTTTAATCTTCGCGTCTCCAATTCCGTAAGAGATATAAGGCCCTGATCATACATCTCTTCTTGCCTGTTTAATCTTGTTATGGACGTTTTATAATCTATCTCAGCTGCTTTCCACCCTGCACTATCTGTAGATACCGTAAGCTTAGCCTGCTTTACTTTATTATCTATGGTCAATATTTTAAGTTTCTGAAGGTCATTCAGAGAGTGAATCTGATTATCTAAGGCTTTCAGTTTGTTCTCATACGCCTCTATGCCGTTCGCTTTTGCTTGTACTTGCTCTTTGGTTCTCTCTATTAGCCTAGGGTCAAAGTACTCAGTCTTAATTTCTGTTAGAAACAAGATGGTATCTCCTTTTTTTACTAAATCCCCTTCCTGAACGTACCAGAGCTCTATCTTACCTGGTATAGTATTTTGAATCGTCTGTGGACGCTCATCTGGGCGGAGTGCTGTGACAAAACCTTTACTCTGTATATTCTGAGTCCATGGTAAAAATAACAGTATAATCACCAATATGAATAGCCCTAGTAGCAACTGTAAAAATGCTCTACGAGCAAGATTATTTTTCACAGACTCTAGTGAACTGAAGCTTCGTTTCCAGATGGAACCGTCTACGCTGTTTTTCGAAATATTAAGCATCTGTTTATTTCAATTCTATAATATTATCACACTCTTTTTTCACTCGTTCATTATTACTTACTATAACTAGTGTCTTATCCTTACATCTATCTAGCAGAAGCCTGAGAAGCAACTCACTGTATTCCTCTTTCAGTCCAGTAAACAAATCTTCAGCAAAAATCAACTTAGGATTCGTAATCAATGCTCTAGCCGTAAGTAATCTGACTCTGTCCGTACCAGAAAAAACTCTATCTGCATTCATAATCACATGATTATACCCTTTAGGGAAACTCAAAATAAGTCTATCTAGTCCTACTTCCTGAGCTATCTTCACTACGTCCGCATCTGAAACATTTTTTCTACCTAGCGAAATATTTTCAATGAAAGTCCCGTAAAATATTTCTTGATCATCAAAGATACAGCCGATCTCTTTTCTTAACTCTTCTAAGTCCAAGTTTTGTAAAGGGATATCATTAAATAAGACAGTACCCTCATAGTTATCTATGCTCGTACTAACTATTTTTAATATACTCGTCTTGCCACTTCCTGCATCTCCAGTGAGGCATACATTAGTACCTGCTATTATTTTTAAGTTAATATCTTGGTTTATCCTATTCTGCTCTAGTGTACCAAAGATGTCCAGATGCTTTAGCTCTATCCCTATTTTCTCAGACGGGTTTAAAGCCAAGGCATTTTTTATTGGATGCTCGATTTCCATATCTGTCACCTTACCCATCTTCTCTATAGAAGTAAGTACATCGTAGATTGCTTCCATACTCATTATCAGTTTTTCAGAAGAATTCAGTATGAGGATAATAACGATTTCAGAAGCTACAAACTGTCCTATGGTGATACTATTCTCTATAAGAAGGAGTGCTCCTACTATAAGCAGCCCAGCAGTTACCGCAGTTTTAAGACCTATAATACTAGCGTACTGACCCAATAGTACCTTGAAGTGTTTTATGCGTGAGTCTACGTACTTATTTACTATAGCATCTGTACGATCTAGATTCAGGTCTGAAGATCCGCTAAGCTTGAAAGTAGGTATAGCTCGTGCCAATTCCGTGAGCCAAAATGCCATCTCGTACTTATTATTACTCTCTTCTAAGCTAGTACGCATACCCGGCTTACTCGTGATATAGATGATAAGAAATAAAACTACCAAAAGCACAAACCCAAATGCAATAAACACAGGATGATAGAGTGATAAAAGAATCAGACCAAAGATAATCTGCAAAATGGACGTAGAAAAATCCATCAAAATTTTCGATAAACTTTTCTGTATTGTAACCGTATCAAAAAAACGATTTACCAGCTCAGGAGCATAATAATTACCCAGTTTTTTCAATTTAAACTTCGGGATCCGATACGCGAAATCAAATGCTGCACGTGCAAAAAGTCTACGCTGTAAAATCTCTACTATGTATAACTGCATAATCTGAAAAATACCAGCTACAGCGACACCTAACATAACTATCACAGTAAGTATCCCCCAAGAAGTAGAAAGCCTACCAGCAAGCACTAAACCCATAATGGCTTGTATACCTATGGGCAGTGATAAATTTATAACACCATTGCATACAGCATATAGATATAAATATATAAGGTCCCGCTTATCCTGCTTTAACAGACCCCAGAAGCGTTGAATTGGTTTCATTTTATTCTTATTGTATTGCAGATGCGGTTAAATGTAAAACGAACTCTTTGAGCGACTCATAATCGTCTTCAGATACGTCTGTAAGTCGCGGAAGGTGCTCACTAAAAAAAATCTGATTGTGACAAGTCTCTACAATAGTAGATGCGAGTGTATGTGAATGTTTATACTTCGGATTAATATTTAATATGAGCTCAGATATGAGCCCACACAACCCTTTATAGGCTAAAAATGCTCCTTCATTATTTTTGGCATCTACATCTTTAACTAAATACACTTTAGCTCCTTCAGAAATTATAATTCGATACAACTTTTTCTCATCTATAAAAACAAAATTGTCATCTTGCTCTATAGGAGATGCCAGTATTTCGATCGTTGTTTCTAATTTAAAAAAGGTAGAAGACTGATTGTACGTCTTGATAAGAATCCGGTTTTGAAGCCAACTCCAATACCAATTTGCAAGATAAACAAGCAATTTATGCTTGTTCTCAAAATAGCGATATACAGACGCTTCTGTAGAGCCTATTGACACTGCCAGTTTTTTAAAAGTAAACTGCTCAAGCCCTATCTCATCTAGCAAACTGATGCTTTGACTTAATATACGCTTGCCGAGTTCTGACTCCACAGGGTCTTTTAAACAAGAGTTGGAACTTACTTTAAATGTTAGGTTAGATAGCATAACTACGCCTCGGCAATAGTAATACTATTATTTCAACAAATGTCAGTACTTCATAGAAAACAATCTCTGGATTGACTGGGGTAACAAACCCATTCATTAAGACAAATTCTCCTTTTTCTAATTTTACTTCTGTCAGCCTTTATTTTGAATGACACATAATAAAACTACGATTCTTAAATACAATCGTCATCTGAATACCCAATCCCTGTAAAAACAGCTTAGTCAACACAACTGTAATACGCAAGAATATGAGCACTTAAAGAAATCAAAACAAACACATAATTATTATGGAGACACCTTAAATAACAAACTGAAAATAATCTGATTACAACCAGTACTCGAGTCTTCGCTTAAAAAGATAACTTTAGCTCACCATACACTAGCTGCTCGTTTTATTGCTCTTTTAAATCAACGAATTCCCATCAAATTCTGCTGGTACTGCTATTCCCAATAAGTCTAGAATGGTAGGAGCTATATCAGCTAGTTGTCCATCTTTGATCTTATTGGAGTCATTATCCATAAGGTAGATAGGAACCAAATTTGTAGTGTGTGCAGTATTAGGAGTGCCATCCGGATTTACAGCCTTATCTGCATTACCGTGATCTGCTATTACTATCACACTATAATCTTCTCTGAGGGCATATGTTATCAGTGCTTCTGCACATGAATCTACTGTTTCACACGCTTTTACTATGGCACTGAATACTCCAGTATGTCCTACCATATCCGGATTAGCATAGTTTACACATACAAAATCATAAGGTTGTTTCCTCATAGCCAGCATTACCTTTTCGGTAAGCTCTATTGCACTCATTTCCGGTTGCAGGTCATAGGTAGCTACTTTAGGAGATGCTGCCATTACACGATCCTCTCCCTCAAAGGGTTCCTCTCTACCTCCATTGAAAAAGAAAGTTACGTGGGGATATTTTTCGGTTTCTGCGGCACGCAGCTGTGTTTTATCCGCCTCTGAAAGTACCTGACCAAGCGTATTGACAAGGTCTTGGCTATGAAAGAGCACATTCACATTCTTATAGGTCTTATCATACTCCGTCATCGTGAAGTAATGTATAGGAATGGTACGCATATTAAACTCATCCATATCCTCCTGAGTCAGCACCGTACTTATCTGTCGTCCTCTATCTGTTCTATAATTGAAACAAAGCACTATATCATCTTCTGCTATAGCTCCATCTTTATCTAACAGTACTGGTTTTACAAATTCATCTGTGACTCCATCGTTATAATTAGACTGCATAGCCTCTTGATAATTACTAAACTTTTCTCCTACTCCATTTATCAGTAGATCATACGCTAACTTAGTGCGCTCCCACCTTTTATCTCGGTCCATGGCATAGTATCTCCCACAGATAGTAGCCAGTCGAGCCTGACCAAATTTAGGAGACTCACACACCGTCTGCAGATAATCAATTCCATTATTAGGATCTGTATCTCTTCCGTCTGTGAATGCATGTACATATGTCCTATTATCTAATCCCTTATTTTTTAGTAAATCAGTAAGCTCCAACAGGTGATTCATATTACTGTGCACTCCACCGTCACTGACTAGACCCATGAGATGAATCTTTCTATTGGGATTCTCTTGAGCCAGTTTTACCATTTTTGTAAATTCAGCTATTCCTTCCACTTCCTCCTCCCTAAATGCTTTATTGATACGCACTAGCATTTGCCACACTACGCGACCAGCTCCAATATTCATATGGCCTACCTCAGAGTTTCCCATTTGTCCTGCTGGAAGACCCACATTCTCTCCAAAAGTTCTCAGGGTAGCATTTGGCTTCGTTTTTAAACTATCAATAAATGGAGTTTTAGCATTAAAAATAGCATCAGAGCTATCATTTTCACCTATTCCCCATCCATCTAGAATCACCAACGCTACTTTTTTCTTTATCATATATGGGCAAATTTAAATCAATCTACATATTCATTTGAATTCTATTCTTATAAAATTACAATTTGGTCGAATCCACTGAGCTATACTATGGTCTATCGAACTACGTTTGTAATCAATAGAAAAACAGGACGTAAAAGTTGCATACCATTACTTACTAAATTGAAAAAGGTTTTACTCATACTCTCACTGTTGTATCTACTCATGCCAGTCCACGCTCAGGAATACAACCTACTGCGCGGATATGTGACTGATAATATGGCCACTCCACTTCCTGGAGTCGTAATACGATTAACAACTGGGGGAGGCACTATAACAGATGATGCTGGACGATATGAACTAAGATTAGAAACTGGCGTCTATAGAGTTAGTTATCAATATATAAGCTTCAGTACTGTGACTGTAGACCAGTTAGTAGATGGCAACACGACATTAAACATTTCTCTAACTCAAGACGAGAGCCAACTAAAAACAGTCAACGTCACTAATAGGCGTAAAGACTTCTCCTACCAAGTAATCAGAAATACAATAGCTGAGAAAGAGAACTATCAGAATCAGTACACCAATCAAAAAAGAACCATTTACGTAAAAAGTAAAGAGACAAACACATCCTCAGCAGAAGATGATAAAAAAGCAGAGGATAAGAATACTGTAGAAGAAATCACTAAGCAACTAGATAGTATCCCTGACCTAAATTACTTTGAAGGAAAGTTTACACAATATAGGGAGATTCCTAGAGGATTCAAACAAGTAAAAGAAGCAGCTAAAAGACTCGGAAGCCAGTACTCACTGCTTTATACCAATACTACCGATGCAGACTTCAACTTTTATGACAATCTGATTTTTGTAAAAAAGCTAGGAGACAATAGCTATGTGAGTCCACTCAGCAACACAGCATTTTTAAGCTATAAATACAAACTCTTAGGCTCCGATTTTGAAACTGGCAAAAAATACTACCGCATCCAAGTGAAACCCCGAAAAATGGGCAATGCGTTATTTTCAGGGGAACTACATATTTGGGACAAGTCCTGGAAACTAAAATATGTAAACCTAAGTGTGCCAAAACGCTCACTAATCCTCTACAATGATTTTAATATAGAGCAATGGTATACTGATAAGAAAGGCAAGTGGGTTCTAAGTAAAGAACTGATGCAGTGGGAGATAAAAACCAAGTCATCACAAAGTATAGGTGAAGCTCAGATTCTTTTTCAAGATTACTCCTTTGACAGTACGTACGCTAAGCGTTTTTTTAATGCAGAAGTAGGCATCACTCAAGACAGTGCCTATGAGCGAGACACCTCCTATTGGAGCACCATACGCCCCGTACCTCTCACCACAGATGAGTCTAAGTTCATAGCGTATAAAGACAGTATATATCGCCTTACAACGAGCGTAGAATACTTAGACTCCTTAGATTCTACTTACAATAGGTTGACCATACCAAACCTTCTTTGGGACGGTCAGGGTATCATCAATAGAGAGAAAAAAGTACTTTGGACATTTGATCCGGTACTCGCTATGATAAATCCTGTGCCAATAGGCGGATTCAGACTTAGGTACAGTATGAGCTACTCTAAAACCTTTGAAAGCAGAAAAAAACTCTATATTTCGCCTAATCTAAATTACGGATTTAGAAACAATGACCTCAAAGGTGGTATGAGTGTCAACTATCTTTACAATCCTAAAAAACTGGCACGAATCAACATTGCATACTTCAACGACTTTAGTGCCATAAATAATTTTGCTACCATACAAGACATCTTCAGCAGGGCAAATTTCTTTGAAACAAATACGTTACGATTATACCACAATTTTGAAGTGCTGAATGGGCTCTACTTTAGCAGTTCGCTATCCAGCAATATACGAAGACCACTCACTGACTTTGAATTCAATCCACAGTTTGACAGTACATTTAACAATACAGGCAACCCACCTATCGCTTTTAAAACTAACGGAAGTAGTGTAATCCGTATTGGGCTTTCCTATACACCCAAGCAGTTATATATACAGGAACCAAAGGAAAAGATAGTGCTGGGTTCTAGCTGGCCTACATTTAGCTTGTTTTATGAGCAGGCGGTACCTAATCTACTAAAAGCTACCACAGACTTCAAGTACTTGGAACTTGGGATGAATCAAACTGTAAATCTGGGAATATTTGGTACGAGTTCTTATTCTATACAAATAGGCTCATTCTTAGACACTACTGCTATGCTAGCTATGGATTATAAGTATCAGAGAGGTGGAGATCAGTATTTTTTCATTCCACCACTATTTGGCTACCAACTTATAGACAGCACTTTTCCAGTATTTAACGGATACTTTGAGTCGCATTATAATCATGAGTTTAATGGATTTATTACGAGTAAGGTACCGGGTATCAAACAACTCAATATTAAGCTATCCGCAGGCGGAGGTATACTCTACGTGCCAGAGCGTAACTTTCAGTACTCAGAGCTCCACACTGGAGCTAGCAGAGTATTCAGAATAGGCAGAGAGCGGTTTAAACTAGGTATACATTATGTAGTTTCTCAGGGAAATAAACAAGGTTTCAGATCAGGTGTTAAATTCCTCGTCACCCCATATAATGCCGCCAATAGTTCGTGGGCATTTTAGTGCAACACCAATTTAGTTTTTAAGTGTCGTATACATAAATTGAGTTTATCGAAGGTTTGTA
>CAWVTM010000019.1:0-19427 GCA_963933305.1 uncultured bacterium | reverse complement strand
CAGACCATAGACTACTTCCGAGTCCATTTAGGACCCAAAATAGATAGATATACCGTCACTCAAAATGATAATGTACGAGCCAAATTACATATGGATGCGGGTGCAGGAATTTATGTAGGTAAGCTGATTACCGAGCAGTTTTACGGAGAGATAGGACTCGTAAAGAATGATTATAGTGCGAAATTTGAGATAGACGTAATACAGCCTAATGGCACCGTACTTACTGGTTTTGGTAATCAGTTATACCCTACGTTCACCACTACACAGCTTTCACTGGCTGCAGGGTATCGCTATCCGCTGAGCAAAAAAGTGACGCTGTATGGTCAAGGTGGGTTCAATGTAATAGTTAATAAAAAACTCTCTAGAGAAGGATCGCAAACTTTTACAGAAGAAGTACGTAATGATCAGTTTGGCATCAAGGACGGGATAGAAGTGATAACGTATTCCAATGGTTTCGGACCAGGAGGGTTTGTATTTAGAGGAGATGTAGGTGCTTTTATACACGTGGGAAAAGATCTTTTCATAGACCTAAGCCTATCGGCTAGATCTAGTTTTTTAGTGTTAAATGAATTTGATATAGAGTATATAGCTGAGTCTGATTCTCAAAAACGAGGAGCTAGACTGAGTACCAAAGGAACAGGCTTCGGTTTATACCTAGGCATTAAGTATCGTATCAGTAAAGAGAGTTCTTAGCGTTCTTGTTGATAAAAGCCGTTAGATTAGTTTTAGTTTCGTGGTACATAAAATGGCTAAATTCCCATCTATCAAAGAAAAAAAGTACGCTAATAACAAGGCGAAATGGCATGAAATCATTTTCGGAGCGGAGACCATAGAGGGCCGCCGATTTGATATATGGTTGCTGTGGGCTATCTTACTCAGTGTTGTAGTTATTATGCTAGAAAGTGTAGTAAATGTAGATGTTAAGTACCACGAGCCGCTTCGGTATTTGGAGTATTTCTTCACTGGTATTTTTACCCTAGAGTACCTAGCTAGACTTTATGTGAGTGATGATAAGAAGAAATTTGTGCTTAGCTGGTGGGGCATCATTGATCTCCTCAGTACGTTACCTACCTATTTGTCATTATTCTTCTCCGGTCCTCAGTTTTTTACCATACTGCGTACCGTGAGACTCTTGAGAATATTCAGAGTCCTTCAGCTCACCAGATTTATGGGAGAGGCTCAAGGTATGGGTAAAGCACTTAAAAGAAGTGGAGCTAAGATTACGGTCTTCTTTGGTACGGTTCTTATAGTTGTAGTAGTGATGGGTACACTTATGTTTGTCATAGAGTCCCCTGAGGCCGGATTTACGAGTATTCCACGCAGTATCTACTGGGCTATAGTTACTCTTACGACTGTTGGATACGGAGATATAGCACCCGTTACAGCACTGGGTCAGTTTCTCAGTGCAGTACTTATGATACTAGGTTATGCGGTGATAGCTGTACCTACGGGTATAGTGAGTGTAGAGATGGCTCAAACTAATGATGGAACCAATTGTTTAGAGTGTGACCATATAGAAACAGATAAGGACTCAAAATATTGTAGAAAGTGCGGAAATCAGTTAAATCAGTAGAAGAAGATTATTATACGAATAAGGACGGCCTGCTCGTATTTACGGCGGCTTTTCATCTAAAAAGAGGAACCTGCTGTGGTAATAAATGCATGCATTGCCCATACGAGCACCAGAATGTTCCCTTGGGTAAAGGTTAGTGCTCTTATCTAAACTTTATACTATCGCTGACTTTTATACTGTTTACCAATCTCACTGGGATGTAGGTAAATAGAAAGCAGACCACTATAGCTCCGATATTTATAGCTAGTAGGTATGACAGTGGCAGTGTAAATGGCACTGCATCCATGTAGTATGTATCTGCGGGCAGTTTGATTAATTTATACTGTACTTGAAAATAAGCTAAACTGAGAGCTATAGCATTGCCTAAAATCACTCCACCTATGACAATGAAAAGTCCCTGCCAATTAAAGATACTGGAGACTTTACTGCTAGTAGAACCCATCGCTTTCAGCACTCCTATCATAGGTATTCGGTCTATAATTAGAATGAGTAATACGGTAATTATATTGATAATAGCTACTATAAGCATGAGTATGATAATCACTTCCACATTGGTATCTACTATTTCTAACCATTGAAATATGGTAGGATAGAGATCTACTATTCCGTTTATAGCGTAATTATAATCCAGCAGAGTGCTGATATGATCTTTAGTGACATCTATTTCTTTATAATCATGCAAGCGAACTTCATATCCTGCAGCCTTACTGTAGGTGTGGTCCGTCTCGACCACACGCTGCACTGCTCGCAGATGTGCTACGGCAAACTGCTTGTCAAACTCTTGTAAACCCGTATTAAATATCCCAACGACTTTTGGCTTTCGTCTGCGTACATCCGCATTGTCTATGAAATAAAGATTGATCTTATCACCAGTATCCACATTCATGATACTCGCAGTATATTCAGAAAGTAAGATCTCATAGCTGTCTGTAGAGTCCGTGTAGGCCGGTAATACACCTCTTTTAAGGTGCTTTTCGAAAAACTCAAAGTTGTAATCAGCAGGAAGTCCTTTAAGAACAACACCTTCTAAAGTAGAGTCTGATTTTAGGATTCCAGCTTTATTGATAAAAGGGAATACATTTTTCACTCTTTCATCCGTCTTTAGTTGAGTTATAAAAGAGGGGTCTATCTCAAAAAGATTGGACTCTGTGCCATTGGCTAATTGATACCTACTGATGCTTATGTCCCCAGCGTAACCTTGTACTTTTTCGCGGATCTCTTTTTTAAAACCCAACAGTATGCCAAAGCTAAGGATGACGACACATAGACTCACAGATACTGCTGCTATGGCTAGTAGAGTGATCGTTTTAGAGAATGATTGTGATTTACTAAAGCTGAGCTTTTTCGCTATGTAGTAGCCTATTTGCATACTTTTGTTTCCGCAAGATTATAAACTTATATGAAGAAATCAGTATTAATTGTCTTTTTGATGGCAATTTTTGTTTCGTGCAAATCCTCCAGCAACTTGGTCGCTGAATCGGTGACGGAAGCTAAAAAAGAAAGTGCACAGTCACACCCCATCCAGCTGGGAGCAGAGCGTATGGATCAGTACCTATCCCAGTTGCAGGGTAAGCGAGTAGCTTTGGTAGTAAATCAGACCTCTGTTATTGGTAAAACACACTTAGTAGATACACTATTACAATTGGGTGTAGATATCAAAAAGGTGTTTGCTCCTGAGCACGGCTTTAGAGGGAATCACAGTGCAGGAGCTATTATAAAAGATGGTAAAGATCTGAAGACCAGTCTAGATGTAGTCTCTCTCTATGGTAAAAATAAAAAACCATCAGCGGAAATGCTAGCAGATGTGGATGTAGTACTCTTTGATATACAAGATGTAGGTGTTCGGTTTTATACCTACATATCTACGATGCACTACGTTATGGAGGCATGTGCAGAACTGGGTAAGAAAGTAGTGGTTTTAGATAGGCCAAACCCAAATGGATATTACATAGACGGACCTATACTAGAGCCAGAGTATAAGTCATTTATAGGAATGCACGCTATTCCTATAGTGCACGGACTTACAGTAGGTGAGCTCGCCCAGATGATCAATGGAGAAAAGTGGCTAAAGAACGAGGTGATTTGTGATTTGACGGTAGTATCTTGTCTTAATTATACCCATGATAGCTTATATCAGTTACCAGTACGACCATCTCCTAATTTACCGAATATGAATTCCGTTTACTTGTATCCTTATTTAGGGCTTTTTGAAGGAACAAATGTGAGTATTGGGCGTGGTACGGATTTTCCTTTTCAAGTCATAGGAAGACCCGGATCAGTAGGTGCTTTTAGTTTCACCCCAAGAAGTATCCCTGGGGTATCAGATAATCCAAAGTATCTAGGAAAGGAATGTGTAGGAGAGACTATACCAGATTTTTTAAGCGACGATATTTTATCTCAAAACACACTAAATCTGACGTGGTTAATACTTATGTATGAAAATAATAGGGCTGAAGATGGCGAGTACTTCAAAGATTTTTTTTACAAACTGGCTGGTAATAAAGAGCTTAGGATTAAGATAGAGTCAGGAATGAGCGATGCAGATATCCGTAAAACGTGGCAGCATGGACTGGATAAATACAAGGTGAAAAGAAAAAAGTATCTTTTGTATCCTTAGTGTTGGATAAATAAAATATTAGTAACATCTTTGCAGCCCTAAAAAAAGTAGAGGAATGTCTAGAGTTTGTGATTTAACAGGAAAAAAAGCGATGAGCGGGAACAATGTTTCTCACTCGAAGAGAAGAACGAAAAGAAGGTTTTATCCAAATCTTCAAACCAAAAAGTTTTTTCTCCCTGAGCAGGATGAGTGGATTACATTAAAGGTAAGTACTTCAGCGTTGAAAACAATCAACAAGAAGGGGATAACTGCTTGTCTTAATGGTTTGTTGAAAAACGGAAAAATATAAGAAATGGCTAAGAAAGGTAACAGAGTACAAGTAATATTGGAGTGTACTGAGCAGAAAGGTTCAAACGTACCAGGTATGTCAAGATACATAACCACCAAGAATAAGAGAAATACAACTGAGCGTATAGAGCTAAAGAAGTATAACTCATTTATGAAAAAAGTAACTTTACACAAAGAGATAAAATAAAATGGCAAAGAAAGTAGTAGCAACCTTAAAGAAAGCTGGTTCTGGTAGAGACTGGGCCAAAGTTATAAGATGTGCGAAGTCTCCTAAGACAGGTGCATATACATTTAGAGAAGAGATGATGCCAACAGAATCCGTTAAAGATGCTTTAGCTAAGTAATTCTCTTTACTTTTTTAATTTTAAGAACTTAAGCTTCCTTCTGATAGATGGAAGCTTTTTTGATATATAAACCCATGGGATTATTAGACTTTTTCAAAAAGAAACCTACTGAAGAGCAAAAAGAAAAGCTTGATGCAGGTTTAGAGCAAACCAGAACTTCTTTCATAGATAAAATATCTAAGGCAGTAGCTGGCAAAACGTCTGTAAGTGAACATTTTTTAGATGACTTAGAGGAGGTACTAATTTCATCAGATGTAGGCGTAGATACTACAGTAAAAATTATAGAACGTATAGAGAAGAGAGTGGCTAAGGATAAGTATCTTGGAACAGGTGAGCTTCAGACTATGCTTCAGGAAGAAATTACCGATCTACTTATCAGTACAGAAAGTAGAATAAGTCAAACAGATACTAAACCCTATGTAATCATGGTAGTAGGTGTAAATGGAGTAGGTAAGACTACTACCATAGGTAAGCTTGCCCATATGTTTAAGGGGCAAGGCTTGAAAGTAGTACTCGGTGCAGCAGATACATTTAGAGCTGCAGCGGTAGACCAATTAAAAATTTGGGGAGAGCGAGTAGGAGTAGAGGTAGTAGCTAAAGGGATGAATACGGATCCTGCTGCTGTTGCTTACGAGGCGGTGAAATATGGCAAGGAGCAAGGTGCAGATGTTATTATTATAGATACTGCAGGCAGATTGCATAATAAAGTAAATCTGATGAATGAGCTTTCTAAGATAAAACGTGTAATGGATAAGCAGATAGTAGAAGCACCTCATGAGGTACTTCTGGTACTTGATGCCTCCACAGGTCAAAACGCATTTGAACAAGCAAAACAGTTTACTGCAGCCACAGACGTCACTGCATTAGCTCTTACTAAATTAGACGGTACGGCTAAAGGTGGCGTGGTAATAGGAATAAGTGAGCAGTTTAATATCCCAGTAAAGTATATAGGAGTAGGTGAGCAAATGAGTGATTTGCAAATCTTTGACCCACGTTCGTTTGTTGAATCACTATTCGTACAGTAATTAGTAAATAAAAAGATGAAGACAAAAAGTTATAAGCCAAAAAAGGTATCAATAGTAACCCTAGGATGCTCTAAAAATACCGTGGATTCTGAAGTGCTACAAGCTCAGCTGGAATCAGGAGATATAGAAACAGTGCACGAAGATTCTAAGGGTGCAGATACCATAATCATTAATACGTGTGGATTTATAGATAACGCCAAGCAAGAAAGTATAGACACAATACTTGCTTATGCCGAAGAAAAGAAAGCTGGTAATATTGAAAACCTCATAGTTACTGGCTGTCTATCAGAAAGATATAAGCATGATCTATCTCCAGAGATACCTGAAGTAGATAAGTGGTATGGGACTTTTGAGTTGCCGCAGCTACTTCAAAATGTAGGAGTAGATTATAAAAAAGAACTCCTAGGCGAACGAAAGTCCTCCGTATCTAAGCACTATGCGTATATGAAAATCTCTGAAGGATGCGATAGACCGTGCTCATTTTGTGCTATCCCACTAATGAGGGGTAAGCACGTTTCCAAATCAATGGAAGATTTAGTGACAGAAGCGAAAAATCTAGTCAGAGATGGTGTTAAGGAAATAATGCTTATTGGTCAAGATTCTACCTATTATGGTATAGATTTATATGGTGAGAGACGACTTCACGAGCTTATGGACAGACTCAGTGATGTAGAGGGTTTAGAATGGATAAGATTACATTATGCATATCCGTCTAAGTTCCCATTTGAGGTGTTGCCTGTAATGAATAGCAAGCCCAATATCTGTAAATACCTTGACATCCCTATTCAGCATATATCTGATAATGTGCTAAAGTCTATGAGGCGTGGTATTACTAAAAGAAGAACTGAAGAAGTACTAGATAGGATAAAGTCTGAAGTAAGTGGAATAGCATTACGTACTACACTACTAGTAGGCCATCCCGGAGAGTATGATCAGGATTTTGATGAGTTGATGGAGTTTGTGCAGCACTATAAGTTCAATAGACTTGGCGTATTTACTTATTCTCATGAAGGGGGAACACACGCTGGTACTTTAGAAGATCACGTAGCAGAGACTGTTAAATCAGCTAGAGCAGACCAAGTGATGGCTCTTCAGCATGATATCAGTGAGATGCATAACGAAGCTCTGATCGGTACACATCAGCGAGTTCTGATAGATAGAGTAGAAGGTGATAGCTATATAGGCCGCACGCAGTATGATTCTCCAGAAGTAGATAATGAAGTGATTATGTCACTAGATGAAGGATACTTTAGACTTGGAGATTTTGTGAATACTAAGATCATAAAAGCAGAGGCTTTTGACCTGATAGCAAAACCAATATAAGCTTATATGCCTCATGCTGTCACCTTAGATCGTAGAGATACATCTTTTACGAATTCTTTTTTAGAGGAGTACTACTTCAGTGATAAACTAGATAGCTTTAAGTCTTACTCTTCCATAGCAGATATAGAGAGAGCGATATCCAATAAAGCAAACTTTAGTAATGATAAAAGAGCGGTATTAGTAAAGGTACTCAAGGATCAATATGCTGAATTTGACTTGTCACAAGATAGTAACTTGTCAGTGGTCCATAATATGGAGTTACTCGGCAAGGAAAATACATTTACCGTCACTACTGGTCAGCAAATACATATTGGCCTCGGGCCATTATATGTTTTATATAAAGCTTTTGATGCTATAGCTATAGCCCAAGAACTGCAAGAGAAATATAAGGGTCAGAATTTTGTTCCTGTTTTTTGGATGGCTACAGAAGATCACGACCTAGAGGAAATAGCTCAGGTGAGTGTATTTGGGAAAACGCTCGAATGGAAAACGGACCAAAAAGGAGCTGTAGGTAGAATGAAACCAGAGGGTATCTCAGATCTGTTTCAGAAGATCCTAGATGATTTCAATTTTGGTGATGCAGAAATTTTATTTTTAAATAAGTGCAAAGAAATCTACGCAGACAGTGCTAATCTTTCTGTAGCTTTTAAAAGGCTTCTTCACAGTTACTTGGGTCACACTGGCCTGATAATATTAGATGCAGATAGTGCAGACCTAAAAGAGTCATTCAAACCAGTGTTCAGAGACGAAATAAGTCTTGTTAATCATCAGGCTCTTGAAGTCTGCACTGCTGACTTAGAATCTGCAGGTCATAGTAGGCAATTACACATTCGAGAAAACAACCTTTTTACGTTGATAAATGGAGATAGGCTCAAAGTAGATTCAGCAGCTGTCACGGATATAAATAGTTATGTAAATGATAATTATGGAGACTTAAGTCCAAATGCAGCACTCAGACCTTTATATCAAGAGTGGGTGCTGCCCAATATAGTGTATGTAGGAGGAGGAGCCGAAGTAAAGTACTGGTCTCAGTTAAAAGGTATATTTGACAATTATCAGCAACCATTACCCTATATTCACTTAAGGTCATCCAAAGTAATATTACCTGAAAAAATTCATAAAAATTATGGGGATAAAGGAGTAGTTCAACTGTTCGGGAGTGCTGATCAACTCAGAGCTGTTTATGCTAAAGAGTTGGCAGAGGAACAAGCTTATTTATCTGATTTGTACACTAAAGCGGTCGGCTCATTGTCGGATTATAATGCGAGCGTAGAATTAGCTTTTAAAGGCTTCAGTTTGAGTGCTAAAGTAGATAAAATTAGACCTAAACTGCAGGAGTTAGAAGAGTTGGTGAGTGAGCAAATAAAAAAGAAGAGTGAGCAAAATCCGGAACTCAATAAAGTGCTGAAAATACAAAAAAAGTACTTTTGTGAGGAGAGAGTTCAAGAAAGGACAGAGCACCTTTTAGCATATCCTGAATTATTAACGTGGTCGGTGTCAAATATTAAATTGTATTTTGGGTTTAGAAAAAACCTAAAACTAGAGGTGGTTTTCATATAATAACTTGCTATAAAGGATATTTCAATTACTTTTGTTTCTTATTTAAAATACTAAACACAAATAAAGTTGCAAACAATCAAATTATGAAACAATTCAAATTCATTTTGGTATCACTAGCCTTGTTATGTTTTCTAGGTGCAAATGCACAAGAAGATCAAAGCAGCGTTGGAAGTTATTTTTCAAAATTCAGGCCGGCTAAAAAATGGTCTGTAGGTCTTCAAGTTAGTCCTACTGTTCTTAGTGGAGATGCATCTGACAGAGCAATAGGTCTTTCAGGAGGGGCTCACGTAAAATATTCAGTCTCTCAATCTTTTGGATTGAAGATGAGTGGAAATATTGGTGTTCTAAAAGGAGGTCGTTCAGAGCCAAGTGGATCTAACAATAACGGTTCTTCAGATTCTTATGAATTTACAAATAATTTTAAAGATTTAGACGTAGTTGCAGTTTATACATTGGGTAATATATCCTTTCTTCGTCCATTGCGTAAAATCCAATTATTCACTTTCTTCGGATTAGGTGCTGTCTGGAGTGAAGTCGAAGGTGGTTTTACAGATGTTGCCGATGCAAAAAATGCTGCAAATGATTGGGGCCAAAACGGTGGTAGAGCTAAAGGTTTGTTCACCGGTGTGGATGTGAATGGAGACCCGACTTTAGTCAATGCTGACGTGGTTGATGCTATCTCATCCTACAATGGACGTGATCTTACTGTTCCTTTTGGATTTGGTATCAAAAGAAATTTTGGCAGTTGGCTAGATTTAGGATTAGAATGGAAAACTCGAGTGATAAACTCTGATAAAATCGACGGTCTTAACTTACCGATTCATGAAAATAGAAAATTTGATTTTTACTCTACCTTAGGTATCCAAGCCTCTATCAAACTAGGTGCTAAAGGCGAAGAAAAGCACTATGATTGGATGAATCCAATCGAGACTATATATGCTGATATTGACTCACTTAAGAGCATCACAAAAGAACTTCAAAAGTTGGCTAACGATGAAGATGGTGATGGTGTTGGTGATTTCTTTGATAAAGATAATACTACTGGAGCAGATGTTAATACATACGGCAACGGTAAAGCTGTTGATTCAGATGGTGACGGCGTTCCAGATCATTTAGATAAACAACCATTGGTATTTGCTAAAAATGTTGATGTCAATGGTGTCGCTGTTGATGCAGACGGTGATGGTGTAATAGACGAGTTAGATGAAAATCCTAATACTCCTGCTGGTGTGTTGGTAGATTCTAGAGGTAATGAAATTGAAATGGGAGGTGGATTGTGTTGCGATTGTGAAAACGTAACTCTTCCTACTATCATATTCAGTAATGGTAGCTCTAAAATAGCTCCATCTTCTTATGGTATATTATATGCCATAGCTGAGAAAATGAAGCAATGTCCAGAAATGAGTATATCTGCGACGGGTTACACAATGAGTAAGAGTGGTGAGCAGTTAGCGTGGAAGCGTTCTAACGCTATTATAGATCATTTAGAGGCTAATTATGGTATCGAGAGAAGTAGAATAGCTACTGAATATACCACTGGCTCTGGTGTGGAGTATAGCACTAGACGTATAGAGTTATCTACCACCAAGTAAAATATAATAAAGTACTATTATTTAAAAGGCCTTGATTTTTAATCAAGGCCTTTTTTTTTGTTTATAATTGTACTATACCATGAAGAAATTATTAATACTGATTTTAGCTTCCTTACCAATTTTTACACTGGCACAGTTTAAAAATGATGTGTCCCTCGTTGTTTCACCTCTTAAGTTTAAAGAGCAATCTAGTTATGAGCTTTTGTACAGAATGCAGCTTCCTAATAAGTTATGGAGCCTAAGACTGGGAATGAGTGTATTGGTAGATACAGATAAGGAGATTAGGAATGACAGTACTAAACTGAATACAGGGAGTGTAGCTTATACACTTTCTGCTGGGGTGCAACGCAAGTTGATTTTAGAAGATGTCAAGAAAGTATATGCTTATTTAGGCTCTGACTTGTACTGGCAGTCAGAGTTTTTGAGAGGTCCAAGGGATACGTATTACGGTTACTATTGGAGCCTAGGTGCTACTCCCCTAGTAGGAGTATCATATGAACCTATCAGGAATATTCGCCTTTCGATAGAGTCTAGATCAGACTTCAATTTGAATTTTCAGCACTATGAGTCAGAGGCTGAAAACAGAGACACTCGGGTGTCTCTTAAACCTCTGAATCAGCTAGCAATAGGAATTGGTTACCTATTTTAGAAACTTGTAGTAAGAGTAGCAAAACTAGAAGCATCTAGTGATGCACCACCGATTAGTCCACCATCTATGTCAGGACAATTAAATAGCTCTTTTGCATTACCTGGTTTTACACTTCCTCCGTATAATATTGATACTGAATTAGCCACTATCTCGCCGTATACATCAGCAATAGTTTTTCGTATATAGGAATGTATTTCTTGAGCTTGCTCTGGACTTGCAGTTTCTCCTGTTCCAATTGCCCAAACTGGTTCATAGGCTATTACGCAATTTAGTAGTTCCATTTCATTGAGTTGAAATAGTCCTTGCTTTATTTGTGTACTTATTGTTTCGAAATGTTCCCCTTCTTGTCGTTGAGCTAACGTTTCACCACAACAGTAGATAGGACGAAGACCTCCATTTATTACAGCATTTACTTTATAGGAGATGGCTAAGCTGTCTTCACTGAAGTACTCTCTGCGTTCGCTATGACCTAAGATTACATATTCAACACCTACACTCTTGAGCATCTCCACGGATGTTTCTCCGGTGTAGGCTCCGCTTGGCTGTGCGTGGCAGTTTTGGGCAGCTAATGCTATAGTAGTGTGGCTTAGCATGGCCTTAAATGTATTCAGATGGATATTAGGTGGAGCTACTATTGTCAAGCATTCATTACTCAGATCTGAATCTATGATGTTACTAAGAAGATCCTTACCTGAATCTATGTTTAGATTCATTTTCCAATTTCCAGCTATTATTTTTTGTCTCATGCTTTTTGTGTTTTATTTTCCCAAAATCTATGTTGTTCTGAGACTTCAAATACGTTTTTTAGTATATTTTTTTCAATCTCGTCAAGTTCTATGTTTCTTCTAAGCATAACTATCCTAGAGGTTTCTAGTACCTTAGACAGTGCGTAAGTTGTGAAGCCTGAAGCTCCACCCCAGGTGAATGATGGGATAAAGTTACGCGGGAAGCCTGTACCAAAGATATTTGCAGACACACCTACTACAGTCCCAGTATTGAACATAGTATTTATACCGCATTTACTATGATCTCCCATTATAAGGCCACAAAACTGTAATCCGGAGTTTATAAACCTACTTTTATCATAGTTCCATAATTTCACTGGTGTATAGTTATTTTTTAGGTTTGAACTATTTGTATCTGCACCTAAGTTACACCATTCTCCTATCACACTGTTTCCTAAGAATCCATCATGTCCTTTGTTGCTATTTCCGTAAAATACGCTATTACTTACTTCTCCACCTATCTTGCACTGTGGACCTATAGTAGTATCTCCATATATTTTAGCACCCATTTTTACAGTAGCTCCTTCTCCTAGAGAAAATGGACCTCTAATAAGGCTGCCCTCCATAATAGTTGAATTTTTGCCAATGTACACAGGTCCTTCTTTAGTATTGATCACCGCTGCTTCTATACTAGCTCCTTCCTCTATAAAGAGGTGATTACCTATTAACGTATTTGTTTTTGATAGTGCTGCGGATTCTCTACCAGCTGTTAATAGCTCAAAATCTTTTCTAATTTCTTGACCATTTAGAGAGAACAGGTCATAACTGTAAGCTATGGTTGATACCGTGAGTTCAATCGAAGTTAGTGTAAGGGCGTAGTTTAATAAATCATTTATCTTTTCTAATTGATTATCACATCTGAATGCTACAAGGCATCCCTCATGGACTAGTTTTTCTCCATCTTGTATTTGTATGATTCGCTCAAGAAGTGACTTATCTGCTAGTATTCTACCATTTATATAGAAGTTGATAGTTGCATAATGAGCGGGGTACTTAGGCGCTAAGTACTCTTCTGTGAGATAGGATACTGAGCAGGAGCAAAGTTGTTCCCATTTTTCAGCTAGGGTAAGTATACCCACTCGTAGATGTCCACACGGTCTGGTATACACCATAGGAAGAAGGTTACTTCTTCCTTCGTCATCAAATAGAATTATGTTCATAAAAAAAGGCTCACCAAATATAGAGAGCCTTTCGTATTTTTAATGATTAAAAAATTATTTCTTTTTTGCGTAACGCTTATTGAACTTGTCAATACGGCCTGCAGTATCCACAAAGTTCATCTTACCTGTGTAAAAAGGGTGTGATGCACTGGAAATTTCCAGTTTGTAAACGGGGTACTCATTCCCATCTTCGTGAGTGATAGTTTCTTTAGTCTCTACACAAGATTTAGTTAAAAACTGGAATCCGTTAGACATGTCCTTGAATACTACTAAACGGTAGCTTTCTGGATGTATTTCGTTCTTCATTTTGTAAAATTCTTTTATTCGTTATATGTTCAGCTCGTCTGTGATTTCTCAACTTTCACAAGCTTTTCCTTTTAAAGAACTGCGAATTTAACATAATTTGCAATCTATTCAAGTGCAAATCAATTTAAAAAATACCATAAAGTGTAGTCTTTACTTGCTACTCTTACTGTCCCCAATCTGGATATGCAGAATAGTACTGTTTTTTATGGCAGATCAGCTGTCTATATCTGATCCGCTAAACTACTGGTATTATGCAATAAGGTTTGACTTAAAAACAATAGCTATTTGGTATGCTCCTTTATATCTTCTAGTAGGTGTAGGTTTATGGGTTAGGCTAAAGTGTTGGTTTTTAGTATGTAAAAGTGTTTTTATAGTGCTTTATGCTCTTTTGCTAGTCTTTGGAGTTATCGCAGTGTTTTACTATCCTATCAGCAAGAGTATCGTAGGTATAGAGCTCTTTCAGATGCTAGGTGGTCAAGACGTTACAATACTATCTTCTTATTTGTTGGACTATTGGTATGCTTTTATACTCGCGTTACTGAGTTTATATACAGCATCAGTTGTGTATTCTAAATTGAGTTTCGTGGTCACTAAAAAGCAATCAGCAGTATATTCTTTGGTCAGTTTGAGCCTCATTGTATTCTTGGCTCGAGGAGGTATTGCTTTAAAACCACTGAACATTTTGGACGGTTATGCACATTTAGAAAGTAATGAGGTAGTTACTGCCATTACACCGGCATATGTTCTTTTGGAATCATACGGTAAAAGCACACTTGAGTATACGCCTTATTTTAGTGAAGAGGAATTACAAGTTAGCTTAGCAGACGATATTCAGGTATTCAATGAACGTGAAGGCCAGTTGCCTAATATTTGTGTGATACTACTGGAAAGCTTTGGAGCGGAGTACACTAAAATAAATAGATCAGATAGACCGAGTTACACTCCTTTTTTGGATAGTTTGATGAACGTATCTATTAATTTTACGAATGCGTATGCAAACGGACTGAGAAGTATGGATGCGGTGGCTTCTGTATTTGGTGGAGTACCTTCTCTTATGAAGCAGCCACTTATTGGATCGCTATATAGTACAGTAGAGTTATCGGCATTACCTGCTGAACTGGATGAGCAAGGGTACTATTCTAGTTTCTACCATGCAGCAGATGAATTATCTATGGGTTTTAAACCTTTTTTGCTTTCTCAAGGCTTAGATGACTACCTAGCTAAGCAGCAGTATCCAAATCAAGAGGACTTTGATGGGACTTGGGGGATATTTGATATGCCCTATTTGCAGTATGTGTCTGAAAAACTAACAGAGCAGCATCAGCCTTGGATTTCTGGGATATTCACTTTAAGCAGTCATCATCCGTACACAATACCAGAGAAGTATAAAAACTTACCCAAAGGTACATCGGAGATACATCAGTCTGTAGGTTATACTGATGAGGCTTTGCGTCAGTTTTTTGAATCTGCTAAAAATAAGAGTTGGTTCGCCAATACCGTGTTTATAATCACAGCAGACCATACTTCAATAAATCAGACTAAACCTCACGCTACTTATAGAGGAAAATATACTGTCCCTCTGATAATATACTCACCGAGTAGGTATGAGGCTAGGGTAGATACGTCTGTAGCCCAGCACTTAGATGTCCACGCCACCGTATTACAAATAGCGGGGAAGAAAGAATTTAAATCCTTGGGTAGAAGCCTACTGGAAAATAATAGGCGATATAGTATACAGTATGACGGTAATGTATATGTATGTACTTCTGATTCACTTACGCTCCAGTGGAATGGTGTGGCTAAGCCAAAGCTATTCGCCTACAGAACAGATGCCGCCCATACCACGAATATTGCATCTATGAAACCAGATGATACAATTATGATGCTAGATACACTTAAGATGTATATCCAAAAGTATAACTATCGCTTGCTAAACAATGATTTTAAATAGCACGCATAAAAGGTAGTACGATAATCGGTATTCGTTACCTTTGTCCCTATGCAAAAACCATCTAACGCACAAGGCACGAGGGACTTTGGTCCTGAGGTAATGCGTAAACGTGATTTTATCCTTCAGAGTATTCGTCGTGTGTTTATTAAATATGGTTTTGAGCCTATTGAAACTCCTGCACTCGAAAATTTAAGTACCCTAGAAGGGAAGTACGGTGAAGAAGGTGATAAACTACTTTATAAAATCAGGAGTAATCAAGATTTACGCAGTCGCATCACAGATGTGGAGGATTTAGAAAAATATGATGACTTATTTAATAAAAGTAAAGAATTTCAATGGCTGCCTTCTAAATCAAAACTTGGTTTACGTTATGATTTGACGATTCCTTTTGCTCGCTTCGTCGTGCAACATCGGAATGATATAACTTTTCCATTTAGAAGATATCAAATACAGCAGGTATGGAGAGGAGATAGACCAGCTAAAGGAAGATATAGGGAGTTTACCCAATGTGATGCAGATTGTATAGGAAGTAAATCATTGCTCCATGAGGCTGACCTGATTCAGATATATAACGAAGCATTTACTGCTATAGGTCTTACTAGTGCCGTAGTTAAAATAAATCACCGCAAGTTTTTAGAAGCGTTAGTGGATGAACTCAAACTCGATTTTCCAGTAGGAAGATTTACTTCTACCCTAGATAAGTTAGATAAAATAGGGGAAGAAGGAGTTATGAAAGAACTAGTAGGCTATGGTGTAGATGAGGCTAAGTGCAAGCAGCTGTTTACCATCATAGGTAATGCTGAACTCACAGTAGAAAATCTTCACACCTTTGCTAAAGCATTCAATAATAATGCAATAGCTCAGGAAGCCATAGACGACCTAGAAGCGGTACTTCGCTACTTGGGAGATAGTAAACTTAACATACGCATAGAACTAGATCTCAGCTTAGCTAGAGGCTTAGATTATTACACGGGTTGTATTTTTGAAGCGATAGTGCCAGAAAGTGGCATGGGGAGTATCTCTGGCGGAGGTAGATATGATAATCTTACGGGAGTATTTGGGCTCAAAGATGTATCTGGAGTAGGGATAAGTTTCGGTATAGACCGTATCTACGAAATACTAGAAGCAGAACGCTTGTGGCCAGAAAATCTGCATATAAATGCGACTGTGCTTATTTGTCACTTTGATGAAGCTTGTCAGCTCTACGGAGTAGGAGTAGCTGCAGAATTAAGAAATGCTGGTTTACAAAGTGTAGTGTATTCAGAGAATAAAAGAATTAGTAAGCAATTTGACTACGCTAGTAAAATAGGCGTTCGGCACGTGATAGTAATTGGCGAAAGTGAGATGGAGTCGGGTGCATTGACCCTAAAAGACTTAACATTAGGAGAACAAGAAAATCTATCGATACAAGAAATAATAACGAAACTAGCAGAGTGAAAAGATTCAAATTTAAAGACCAGATAGTTTTCGAAAATGATAACTATATGGCAATATGTAAACCTGCAGGTATCAGTAGCTTGCACGAGCGAATAGGTAATGCTAACTCTGTGATAGAGCAAGCGAAGCTACATGATGAGAATCTTCAGCTCTGTCATAGATTGGATAAAGAAACTAGTGGAGTTCTGCTGCTTAGTAAGCATTCGAAAGCGTATAGCCACGCTGCAGTCTCCTTTGAGAAAAGACGGGTAGCAAAGACCTACCACGCAGTTTCTGATGGGATACATAACTTTGATAAATTTGAAGTAAATCTGCCACTTATCACTACCAGAAGTGGACGAAGTGCAGTTAATAAACAGAAAGGTAAACCGTGTACTACCTTGTTTTCTACTTTAGAAAACTATAGACACTTTACCTTGATAGAGTGTAATCCTATTACTGGTCGTCAGCATCAGATACGTATCCACCTAGCATCTCAGTCTGCACCTATAGCTGCAGATACTATCTACGGAGGGAAGCAGCCTTATCTATCTAAACTGAAAAAGAATTTTACGCTTAACCGTACTGAGGAGGAGCGACCTATGATAGCTCGGTTTGCCTTGCACGCACATACCTTAGAATTCAAAGATATGGATGGTGAAACGCTAAAAATAAGTGCAGATTATCCCAAGGATATTGCTGTTTTCCTGAAGCAGCTTCGTAAGTTCAATACCTAACTTATCATTTTTTTGACTAATATTTGTCTACCTACACGTAGACAAATGATTAAACTATTCTATAGATCTCTTTTATTTTTACTGGTTCTCTGCACTTTTTTTTCGGCTACAGCCCAAGAGAATAAGGGAAAGTTAGTCCGCAAGGATGTAGCTAAGCTTACTGCTAAGGTGATAGCAAACGCTGACTCTGAAAGACAGAAAGTGATTGCTATACATAAGTGGATTACCCATAACATAGCGTATGATTTCAAAAAGTTTAGTGGACGTAACTATGATCGGACGGGGACTAAGTCCATTTTAAAAAAACGCAAAGCAATATGTTTAGGGTACACAGATCTATTCAATGAAATGTGTGCCTATGCAGATCTAGTGAGTACGATGGTGCCTGGATATGTCAAAACATTAGAAAAAGATGCGTGTGACACATTTTACCTAGATGAACATGCTTGGAATGCTGTGAGAGTAGATGGTGACTGGTACCTGATAGACAATACGTGGGATGCAGGATATGTGGAATGGTACAAGCCTGATTTTCTGACTAAAATTGCTAGAGCATTTAAGCGATGGGACAGACAAGTCTATAAGTATGACCCTAAATTTGTGTTTAAACCTCACGACACTTATTTTTTGAAATCTGGCGAGTATTTTAGTACAGATCACTTAGCCAGTATCCCTATGTGGCAACTCAGAAATGAGCCCGTCAGTATAGAAGAATTCAGAATAGACAGTACTTTCTACTACCTCAAAACTAAAGCAGATACCAAACCCGAAAAGGTAAATGACGTTGAGTTACTGAAGTATGTAGGTATGAATGACTATGAAAAGGTGATGTATCAAGGTCCGCTGACATACGATTTCAATAGATTCAATACATACACTTATGCAGGTAGCTATTTTTATAAAGCGCAAAAGAGATATCTAGAGGCTAAGGAAGATGAGTCTAATAATGCTCGTGAGTATCAGACTGCAGTAGAAGATGTCCAAATAGCCAAGAAAGCAGCAGAAGAAAATCTTGGGTTACTTGCTCAGGAATTTGCCTCTAACGTGAGAAATAATGCGGCTAAGGCCGAAATACAAGAAGAATATAATGATAGGTACGAAGATGTGATAAAAAGAGACGCTAGGAGATATACCAGTGCCTCCCGCAAGCTGGAAGGGCTAGACAAAAAGAATAAGCGAAATCTAGAGATGAAAGAAGAGCGAACGGATAGGATTTTAGAAGAAAAGAACTTTCGTGATGTAGAGTTTAAACATAGGTTTGATGATGTGCAGGATTCTATAGACTTAGATAGCATTACGGTGAAATTAATAGCAGACTTTAGACTAAGTCACGATACGTTAGAAGACTTATTTATAGACTGGGACTCTCAGAAGGATCTCTTTCTTATTCAAATTATAAATGAGATAGACTATGTGAAGGAAGTAGGTGAACATTTCTCTAAGCTCATAGCGTACAGAAGAGTAGGTTTTGATGATTATGACTACCCTATACAGATACTCAAGGCCGAGTTTAATCCTACCTCAGGCTTTTTATTCATAGATAGTGTGACAGTTATAGATAGCATAAAGAGCTATCACTCTGCGTCCATCAGTCGTATGAAGGCATTTCACAAAGAATATGCGGCAGTAAATAAGTTATTTAAACAGCTGAAGAAGATGAGTAGCGAGCGGAGTGATCTAGACAGCCGTTGGGTAGAGGTGACTAATGAGTATATAGAGCTGATAAATAGAGCGGGAGAGTGGTATGAAGATTTTGATGAAGATCTAGATGTCACTGCTAGAAGGTATAAGAAA
Source organism: uncultured bacterium (assembly GCA_963933305.1). Lineage (GTDB taxonomy): Bacteria > Bacteroidota > Bacteroidia > NS11-12g > UBA9320 > UBA9320. The sequence goes on along the minus strand of CAWVTM010000019.1, from coordinate 307 downwards.
CTAAGCTCTTATGGTGAGACCGTACTTAAGCTAATAGCGAAAGAGATGGAGTATGAGTCTCCTAAAGATGAGATCAAAACAAACTATAAAGGACTCGTAAAAGCAAACAAACATCTCCTTAAAATCATAGGGAAAACTGAGCGAGGATGTCAAAAGGAAATCACCAAGCTGCAGAATTAATCACAGAATATCTGCAATTTGGTTACCTTGCAGCCAATGAGAAACACACTGAGCATACTATTGCTCATTATCGTACAAGGAGCTTATGCACAGACCACTATAGAAGACGTAGCAGAGTGTCTGAGTA
>CAWVTM010000018.1:0-19449 GCA_963933305.1 uncultured bacterium | reverse complement strand
CTACTCCCTGAAGATAAAGCTGTAGAACTGACTTCTAATACTACGGAAACTAAAGCGGCCCCAGTATTAGATAAAATTAAAACAACTAAGTCAGAAACTCCTGCAATACCTACACCAATAACTACAGAAAAAGTAGAAACATCAAAAGCCAATAATATAGTAGAAGAACCTAAAGCATCCTACACCAAGGTACCCATAACTATACTCACCACTCCAGCACTGAAAGAAGCCTATCTAGCGGTTGGGAGTAATTTTCTAAAAACCATTGATGCTCTAAAAGCTCCACAGCTATCAAATCACCTAAATACCGACTATACACTATTGGAAAAAGCAAACCAATATACGTGTATTTGGTGCATTGGACTAGACATAAAACTTGAGAAAGAAGCTAAACAAACTGCTCATGAAAACCTACTTTGCTCACCAGACTTAAACTCACTCAAAACTACGGAGGAGAAAAAAGCAATGTTTATGCCTTTGAAAGATTTTATCAGTCTCAATTTTGACTTAATTTCTAAACTATAGCTAATCAACCTCTTCAAGGTATCAGCTAGAATCTATCTTATATACTACCAAACGCAGTATAAACACTTCACTGCCGATCTTTTAGCACTTACGGTGGATACTGTAAGATGATACAAGACAAATAGTATAATTGCTAATTACACTATTCTGATAGCTCAGAATAATACACTTTTATCAAACCTCAACGATATTCATCAGCCTCCCTACTAACCATACTATAGTAATCAATGGCACAGATTTAATACGTATCTATAAGCCTAACTATTTTGACTTCATCCTCTTTCACCATTTAGACTATTAAATGGTGCATAAAGCAACATCAGTTTTCAATAATTCATTTAGTATTAGACCTATTAATAAGAAAAATATCAAGCTAGTTTATGAGCAAAGTAAAACGAAAAACATACGCTTTTGGCAACTTTTACCCGTTTGACCATTGGCAAAATAAAAGAGCATTTTAATGCCAATGGTACAAATCACTACGTCAGCAAGCCTGCCAAACTAACGGAATCAAAAAATCTCTTAAAACAATATTTTAAAGCTGCTGCATAACCAAAACAAATCCTTCTTGAACGTTATAAAACGAACTTAGACTTCTTACAGAATAAGAACGCCAATATGCTATTTTTGCCCAGCAATATTTTTTGCTAATTGAAATTTAAGAAACCCGTAATGCTGAGCAAAGACGATTTTACACACGATAAACACCAATCTTTTTTCTTGAAACTAAAAGAACTCGCTGCTGGCAAAGCAGCAAATCCTTTTGAATATAAAATGGTTTTCTTCGGAGGTACTGGAGCTGTAGGCGGGCAAGGAGTAATAGAAGTACTAGAATCCTTAGCTTATATCAAAAATGCAAGCGTAGAAACTCCCAGCAGTAAGCCTCAACTGGTTATCACTGGAATAAATAAAGCTCAGATAGAGCAGTTTTGCAGTAAACTATTTCAAGTGTTTGGTGGTCAGCGATTTGATAAAATAGCAGAGGATGGAGATGAGTCTACACTACTATTTGACGGGTTTGTAGAGTTGCACTTTAAGACACTGATGGCTATTCCCAAATTCAGAGTAAATCTAGAGGACGCATTGAACAGACTTCAAGAAAAAGAGACTAAAATACGTTTCCTAATTAGCGAAGCCTCCAAAACTACCTCTCCGTTTGAAGCATTTATTCAAGATATAAAAATTCAGTTTGGCTTAAACCCAACTGAAAAACTTAGAGCAGTATTCAGCGGTATTCCTGTGCCCAGTGTCGCCACATACCATTTTGAAAACATAGATAAACTGTTAGAGAAGCATGGCCTTTCTGAAGGCGATACTGAGAAAACAATTGAACGTTCTATCAAAAAAGAGATTTTAAAAGGTCTAGCAGAAGATTTTGGTGATATTAAGAAGCACCACGCCGAGGAAGTGCTAATGGCCCATACCACCTCTGTGGGTGGCATGTATCAGATCATCAATAATGAACCTGTTATCAAACTGGGATATGCTCACTCATCTCTCGGTGACCTATTAAAAGAGAAGCAGTTTTATGCCAATGAATTAACAATACACTACTCTAACTTTGGGCTGAAAAGCTTAGTCACAGCAAGTGCTATAGGGATAGACTACATCTACCAGAGCAGTACACTGCCACTGAGTAGTGGAGTCTCTCGTAAGTTTAGAAACGCTAGCGAAAAAGGTATACTTCCTTTTGACCTTAAGGTCTGCCAGGATAAAAATGGAGAACGATTACTCAATAAAATATTCCCTATTCAGCAGGTCGCTACAAGCCGTTCCGTACTAGAATCTGAAGGCAATACCGCAGAAGAAATTCCATTCAACTTTGGAACTAATGAAGATAACTTGCCAAACTTAAATGTAAATTACGCTTTGCGTAGCGGCGAAAACGGACTATTTTCTCTGGATAATGCATACGCATTATACCTCAATATGAAAATAGCATCACAAGAGGAACTGGCTCATGTACTCGTAAGTAACGCATTACTCGGTGATGATGAACAGAAGCCATGGTTTGATAAAAATGGTATCTGCTACTACACACAGACGGATAACTCCAGTCTCGTTTTTGCTCTATTAAACAACAGAAAAGAATTTAGACGGTACCAAACTGGAGCTTTTACGACTAAGGCTTTCCAAGAATTAGGCAGTAGCAAGCACCAAGCGGAGCTTCACATGCACGGACTATTTATCTTAATGCACAAGCTCAAAAACATAGACCCAAAAATGGTGTCTAATCAGATAACTTCTAAGTATGAAGAGCAAGAGGTCCGTGAGTTTGTAGATATAAATTCGCCGAAACTACTACTTGAAGATGTGGTGGAATATGGTAAAGATATACCGACACTTGCTAAAAATTTCACTGACCTATTAGCTATTGACTCTATGGAAGAACTAGCTTCATACACAGGCTTCAAGGGTGAACCAAAAGGCTTCATCAAAACATTTTTCAATGGATTACACTCTGCGGTATCTCAGACCATACGAGCTATTACATCACTGGGCACTCCTATAATTTACCAAGACAAAAAAGGAGATGATACTATACTAGCAGGACCATACTTTGCCCCGCTAGACTTAGTTCTAACCTCTAGCCATACGCTCATAGAAACTATAGACACTATGTGTGAAGAGCAGAAACTAGATCGAGAAGAATTCATAAACTGGCTAGTATGTAATAATGGGTTCATAGACTTACGTCCAAACGCCATATTAAATACTGCCAAAACTCATGCAGGCGGTCTAACTGACAGAATCACAGTACTCACTGATGAGCAAGCATTTCGTAAGGCAATAAATGACCTAAAACTTAAAAATGCCCGTAATGTAGAAGAAAACTACCACTTCAATACAAGTGGACTACTCGCTTACTGTGGCAGAGTCACCGGACTATACGAGCAGTTAGAATTATTTGACCTTAGTCTGGGAACCTACAATGGGTGGAAAGCACTTTTCCCTATAGATGGAAACGAAAACCATATCCTGATACCGGGACTGGTAGAGGCTATGCGTCACTATGCTGAAGGATTAGGTAAAATAACAGGTACAGAATTCTTGTACCCTCGATACGGGTACTTTGTGAAGTAGCTATTCTTACTAGGCAGAATCTATTTAACTTCAATAAGCCTGATACTTAACTGCGGCTAAGCATCGTCCCAAGCGTCATCAGGAATACCAGATGAAAACATTTCTACAAACAACCCAATTTGTCTTAAATCATTTATAAGTTTTTTATCATAGAAGTTGATATCAAGTTCCATATAATAATCATATTCAAAGGATAGTCTTAGTCTCGGGTTACCGCAAATAATATCACAATAAATATCATTTCTTAGACAGAGAATTACAACATCTTCAATGTTATCAACTGGTAGCAGGCTGCCATCCTTTACACTCTTAAATAAACGCTTGCGACGAGCTGTATCATCTGCTTCATCGATTGATAATACTTCTAATTTATGTCTATATTTTTTTAAATAGATTATATAAAAACTTTCAATCTCAAAGTTTTCTAATAATAGTTTAGCAGTTCGAGCATATCTTTTTTCATCTTCGATGTAATCTGTTTCTGTCAAAACTTTACCATCAAAAACTTTACCAATATCAGAGACAGCAGTCCATTCTTCTTTTAGATAGTATCCTTGATCGTTCCTAAACTCTGGATTGTATTTAGTCGTTCTGAGTATCATTTACAATCAATGATACAAAAAAATCCGCTCTCGCGGATTTTTTTACATTTATTATTTAAAAAGAACTTAATGTTTTGTTCTGGCTAATTGAATTATCTACCCTTCGATACAGCCTGTGCTGAGCCTAGCCAAAGTGCTCAGGATGACAATGCAATTAATCTACATTATCGTGTAGAAAAGAGTTATTGGTTCGTAGTTCTGGTTTTTTCTCTGGCTCCTCTATTAGGCTAGTTCTGGAAATCTCCATCTCACTGGAGTGAGTCACTTCTACTAGATTAACTCCCTTACGCTTGTATGCGGGTACATTTTCCAGTTCTTCTACACTATTTTCTTTTTTAGCAGCATCATTTAACTCCTTCAAGTAACTCATCCGTTGTTTCATCTGCTCTACCTTGCGATTAGCTGTGACCACTTCACCTAAGTCTCCTTCTGCTAACTGATCAAAGATAGTCGTCTGCTTACGATTCATTTCTTCTTCTGCTGTCAGCTGCTCATTTACATTCACTGCTCCTAGATCAAACTCTACATCTTCGTTCATCTCAAAGTTAGCTTTATACCTATTCTCAGCTCTATTAAACCCTGTAGCTATGACAGTCACAGTGATTCCTTTACCTAGTTTCTCATCATAGCAAAGACCGCACTTAAGCGTAGCATCTCTGCCCGCCTCATTTTGTAAGAACTCATTGATTTGCGCATACTCATCCATAGTGGCTTCTTCTTCACCATAGGATATGTTTACCAATAGGTCACTAGCACCTTGTATCTTATTGTCATCTAGTAACGGAGAGTTTAGTGCTTGATTAACCGCACGCATAGCACGATCATCGCCTTCACTTAGCCCCATTCCCATTATAGATACACCACTATTACTCATAGCAGTCTTCACATCTTCAAAATCTACATTGATACTTCCCGCTATAGTGATAATCTCTGCGATTCCTTTAGCTGCTGTAGTGAGCACATTATCTGCGTACCCAAAGGCCTTACTAATAGGTAGATTACCATAGATATCTTTAATTCTATCATTGGATATTACCAATAGAGAATCTACACTCTCACGTATCTCCTCTATACCATGGAATGCAGCATCACATCTTCTTCCTCCTTCAAAATTGAATGGAGTAGTGACAATACCCACCGTAAGGATACCCATATCTTTAGCAGCCTTAGCTATCACGGGAGCAGCTCCTGTACCTGTGCCTCCCCCCATTCCTGCTGTCACAAAAACCATCTGTGTGTTTACACCCAATGATTCTATAATATCTTTTATATTTTCTTCAGCCGCCTTACGACCTACTTCTGGGTTAGAACCCGCACCTCTGCCCGCAGTAAGAGCATTCCCTATCTGTATCTTATTCGGAATAGGACTATTTTCTAGTGCTTGTGAATCCGTATTACAGATGAAGAAATCTACCCCTTGTATACCTTCACGGTACATATGATTAACTGCGTTTCCGCCTCCGCCTCCTACTCCTATTACTTTGATAATAGAAGATTTATCTTTTGGTAATTCTACTGTGAAACTCATAATGACTTTATCTATTTATAATCCGCTACATCTACTTCATCTTTCAACCAATCCTTGATACGGTCAAATAAAGCAGTTTTCTTTTTTTCTTCTTGGAATTCTTTTCCACTAACATTGATAGTACCTCCAGAAGCACGTTCGTCTGCTAGACCTCTGAGTACTAGACCTACACTGGTAGCATAGATAGGGCTCTTCACCTCATCTACCATACCTTTAGCTAGGTGTTCATTAGGATATCCTATACGTGCATCTAGTCCAGTAACAAACTCTGCTAACTGTGCTATATGTTTCAGCTGAGACCCACCACCTGTCAGTACTATACCGCCAGCTAGTTTTTTCTCCATGTTACTTGATTTTATCTCATAGTACACGAGCTCCATTATCTCTTCTATACGAGCTTGTATAATCTTACTTAGGTTTTTGATAGAAATCTCACGAGCCTCTCTCCCTCTTATGCCTGGGATACTCACTATTTCGCTATCACTTAGTTCATTTGCTAATGCACTACCAAATTTTACTTTCAATAGTTCTGCATGAGCTTTCATCACATTGCATCCTTCTTTTATATCTTCTGTGATGATATTACCACCATAAGGTATAATAGCCGTATGACGGATGATATTATCGTGGAAAATAGCTACATCTGTAGTACCTCCTCCTATATCTACGAGCACTACACCCGCTTCTAATTCTTCTTTACTCAGTACCGCCTCTGCAGAGGCTAGTGGCTCTAGAGCAAGTTCAGACACTTTCAGACCTGATTTCTCTATGCACTTATATATATTTTTAGCTGCAGAGATCTGACCGGTGATAATATGGAAGTTACCCTCTAGCTTCACTCCTGCCATGCCTACTGGATCTGCTATACCCGGCTCATCATCTACCGTATAGTCCTGAGGCAATACATGAATGATTCTGTCTCCAGGTTTCACGGCTAGTTTAAACATGTCATTTTCTAGCTTCTTGAGGTCCTCTGTATTAATCTCCGCCTCGCCATCATTGCGGATGATCATACCGCGATGCTGCAAACTATTGATATGAGCACCGGCTATACCTACTTGTACCCGCTTAATGTCTACGTTAGACTTTTCAGAAGCTTCTCTGACCGCTTCCTGTATAGCAGCTACCGTCTTGTCTATATTAGATACTACGCCTCTGGTCACACCTCCGTGAGAGGCTACTTTACCCATACCTAGGATATCTACTTTACCAAACTCATTAGCTCTACCTACTATAACACATACCTTGGTGGTACCTATATCTAGCCCTACGATGATTTTTTCTTGTGCTTCAGCCATATTATTCTCTACAAACGATTTGATCTCTATATTTTAAATTTATAATTTTATACTTATCCCACCCTATGTGGTTTAGTCCTTCTGAGTAAAAATCTATAAGCTTCGAAAATTTCTCCTCTAGCTGCATCGTATCACCGATGATAAGTCTTTGGTTTTTCACTTTTGGGATGATAACAAGGTCACCAGTATTGTCTACAAATATCTGTTCAGTAAGGGCCTTCATAAATGTATTTTCATGCACATAGGTAGATAGTGTGTACACTTTCTTAATCATAGCGTTTGTTAAACGGCCATTTGCTATAGGTACACGGGCCACATCTGTGCCTGCCACAGGTATCTTAATCATGCCACTCGCTAAGTAATAAGACTCTCTAGATGCAGGAATGATCCTGACCAAAGGTTCTCGCTGCTCTACGGCTATGAGTAAAGTCCCTCGTAGATCAAAACTTACCTCTGCATTAAGTACAGCAGGCATACTTTCGATCTTACGCTCTACGTCTTCGAGTGATAACTCAGCCTGTGAAATCCCTATCAGTCCTCCGATATACCAACTACTAATACGCTCATTTATCAGTCTTTCAGTTACCAGTTGTTGTTCTACTTTTGCGTCTATCCGCACGATTATTTTTTCACATGTTTGAAGCTTGTGATCTTTTTTTAAGAACACTAAAAGTCCAATTAATAGCCCTAAGGAGAGCAGATACAGTGACTTACGTATATATGGATTAATGCTACGCATAGTATTCTTTTATCTCTGGCACCAGTCTATCTATGTCTCCGGCTCCTAAAGTGAGCAACACTTCTATTGTACTCCTTTTAAGTTCATTGAGGGCGTCTTCTTTAAGCACACATCTGGCATTACTCAAAGATACTTTCTCTAAAATCGATTCACTAGTGATACCTTTTATTGGTTTTTCCCGTGCTGGGTAAATAGGGATAAGCAATAACTCGTCTAGCTGAGACAGTTCATATGCAAACTCCGTAAGGAAATCCTGAGTACGACTAAATAAATGCGGTTGAAATACTGCAGTAATTTTCTTATCTGGATACAACTCTCGCACTGAAGATATAATAGCTCTGAGCTCACTAGGGTGATGTGCATAATCGTCTATGTATGTTACCCTCTCTGTTTCTAGTACATATTCAAATCTACGTTTTATCCCTTTAAAATTAGCTAAACCACTGCGGATAGCTTCTATAGAAACTCCTGCTTTAAGGCACATCAAAGTGGCACCGATAGCATTTTCTAAGTTATGCGTACCTGGAATAGTTAAATATAAATCGTCTATCCTCTCCAAACCAACATTATTTTCTATTACAAACCTACTAGCCCGTGGCGTCCTACTTCCTACTACGCTATAGTAATCTGCAGATTTATCTGTAGCTGAGTAAGAGACTCCTGCTATATTATGTGCATAGCCTTTAGCATAAAAACGATGTGAAGTATCCGAAATTAGTTCTGAAAAATCGATATACGATTGCTCCAAGACTTCTTTCTTTCCATAAATATCCAGGTGATCTGCATCTGTACTCGTAATAATAGCATAGTCTGGACTGAGATGGAGAAATGACCTATCAAACTCATCTGCTTCCGTAATACTGAAATGCTCAGTATCTCCTTTTTGGTAGAAGTAATTACTCCCTAGATTCGTACTAATGCCACCTAAAAACGCGGAAAACTGCTTCTCTGAATAGTGTAGTATAGTAGCTATTATACTACTAGTGGTGGTCTTACCGTGCGTACCAGCTACACTTAGATTGAGCGTTTGCTCAGTCACTATACCCAGTACTTCTGCTCTTTTAGCAAGACTATATTCTTCTTTCTTGAAAAAATTAAACAGTATATTTTCCACTGGGATGGCTGGCGTATACACTACCATAGTAGCATTTTTATCAACTGTATATTCTAGCGGCAGTTTTGCTACATCATCTGCAAATGATACGTTTATCCCTTCCTCCTGTAGCTTATTAGTCAGCACACTTGGCGTTTTGTCATACCCCGCCACCACATAGTCTTGTGTATGAAAATAACGAGCTAAGGCACTCATGCCTATACCACCTATTCCTAAAAAGTATATGTATTTCTTATGAACCAAAGTCTGCTACTATTTCTTTTACTATGTTTTGAGCTGCGAGTGGCAGTCCCAGTTTTTTAATTTCCTGTTGTAATGTCGCTAATTGCGTTTCGTCATTGAACAATGCTATGACGTCTTGGCCAAGTTTTTCAGAAGCTTCTGTATCCTTACAGAGTAATGCTGCTCCTTTATCTACTAAGCTCATGGCATTTTTAGTTTGGTGATCTTCACTCACAAAAGGTGAAGGGACGAATATGGTAGCCTTCCCTAGTGCCGAAAGCTCAGAAACCGACATAGCTCCGGCTCTACTAATTACCACATCTGCTACTTTATACGCCATATCCATCCTCTGGATAAAAGCAGTGCGTGTACCCCACGAAAATTTCCCAAACTCGCCCTTATAATTCTTACCTGTCTGCCAGAGAAGTTGAATGTTTTCTTTTTGCAACTCTCCAAGATTCGCTTCTATAGCTTCATTAATAGTACGAGCACCTAAACTACCTCCTACTATGAGTATTGTCTTTTTATTTTCTTTCAATGAAAAGTACGCTAGCGATTCTTCTCTAGCGACTGCACTATCAAGTATGTCTTGTCGAATAGGATTACCCGTGACTACGAGTTTAGAAGAGGGAAAGAATCGGTCCATTCCATCATATGCTACACAGATTTTTTTTGCAGCATCTTTCATAAGTTTATTCGTGATTCCAGGAAATGAATTTTGTTCCTGTAGATATACAGGCACTCCGATTTTACTCGCCATGTAATTCAACGGACCACTAGCATAGCCACCTACTCCTATCGTAAAATCTGGTTTAAATTTTTTAATAATCTTGAATGAGTTCCATAAACTAGAAATCACTTTAAATGGAAGGCTTAAATTCTTAGGCGTAAGTCTTCGCTGTAATCCACTGATCCATAATCCATGAATCTTATACCCTGCAGCAGGCACTTTCTCCATCTCCATTTTTCCTTTAGCTCCTACGAATTCTATTTCACTCTCAGGATACTGAGCTTTCAGCTCATTAGCTATGGCTATAGCAGGAAAAACGTGTCCTCCTGTACCTCCGCCTGATATGAGAACTCTATACTTACTTGGCATCTTCTCTTTCTGGATATATAGTTCTACTGGCACTGAGTATAATCCCAAATGCAATACTCACAAATAAGATAGACGTACCACCTCTGCTCACAATAGGTAAAGCAAGACCCGTGACTGGAAGTAAATTTACTGCTACACCCATATTTATAAGAGCTTGCACTACTAGGCTAAAAGATAATCCAATAGCCATAAGTGCGGCTAGTGAATTCTCTGACCGTAGCACTATCCTAAAAGAACGATAGAGTAATAGCATATATAGTATAAGCAATGCTAAGCCTCCAAAAATACTCCCATATTCCTCTATTATAATAGCATATATGAAATCTGCAAACGGTGATGGCAACACATTCTTCTGTCTGCTTCTACCTATTCCTCTTCCTGTGAATCCACCTCGAGCTACAGCTATTTTAGCTTGTCTACTCTGATAAGTTCCTCCATCATCACTTCCACTACTAAAAGCCTCTATCCTACTCTTCATAGTAGCTATACGCCCAAACTGTACATCACTCGTCATAACATAAGCAAATGCACTACCCAAGACTGTGGCTCCTATAAAAACTAATAACCCTATTTGCTTCAGTGGTATTCTACCTAAAAATAACACCAACATACTCGTAAGAAAAAGTACAGCTGATGTAGAGAAGTCTTCCGGAAATATAAGCAAGCATACTAGTAGTATAATTCCTAGTATAGGCAATAATGTTTTCTTAAAATCATGAACTTCGCCTTGATGTTTTGCCATAAAGCGAGCTACAAATGCCACTAACGCCAACTTAGCAAAATCTGACGTCTGCACGGTAAGTCCTATGCCTGGCAGCATCACCCACCTCCGAGCATCATTAATCTCAACCCCAAAAATAAGAGTATAAATAAGTAGAGGTATAGCTAGTAAAAGCATTATCTGAGCGATACGAGAGAAATACTGAATATTCACCATATGCGTAAGCCACATCGTAAACAAACCAAAAAACAACAATACGACGTGCTTAATTAAGTAATACTCAGTATTACCTCCCCTATCCGTATAGGCTAAAGCACCTATAGACGAATATACTGCGAGTATACCATATATAGACAGTGCGAATACGACAAACCAGATGTATAGATCGCCTTTTAGGTATTTCCCTACGAATTCTCTCACAAGTCCCTTACAGCTCTTTTAAACTGGTTACCTCTGTCTTTGTAGTTATCAAATAAATCAAAACTAGCACATGCTGGAGAAAGAAGTACCGTCTCACCAGTCTCACCTAGTCCATAAGCTATACTCACAGCTTCCTGTGCACTGCTTGCATTTATCATCATATCTACATCCTTGCGAAATGCTTGATGTAGCTTCATATTATTTGTCCCTAAACATACGATGATGCGTACTTTTTCTTTTACTAATGGACTAAGAGCTTCATAATCATTCCCTTTATCTACTCCACCGGCTATCCAAATAATTGGGTTTTGGGTACTCTCTAGTGCATACCACGCTGCATTCACGTTAGTAGCTTTACTATCATTGATAAAATTTATACCTTTTACTTTGCCCACAAACTCTAGTCTATGCTCTACGTTTTTAAAGTCGGAGAGACTTTCTCTGATACTCTCTTTTCTGATAAGTAAAGAATTAGCGATGATAGATGCTGCCATCGAGTTATACGTGTTATGCTTTCCAGCGATAGTTAATTGTTCTACTGACATAGTGAATTCGATTTTTGATTTATTTAACTTAATATTGATTTGGTGGTCTTCTACCCAAGCTCCTTCTTCCAATGGGCCACCTGAGTAGGTGAATGGAATAAGCTGAGCATCGGTAGTGTGATATTTTAATTGATTTACCACATCTTCATCATCTGCACAATAGATGAAACGTTGGTTTTTATTCTGATTTTGATTTATCTTGAACTTAGCGTCTATATATCCTTGATATGAATCATACCTATCTAAGTGATCTGGTGTAATATTGAGTAATACGGCATAATCTAACGCCACCGTATACATACCATCCAGCTGAAAACTGCTGATCTCTAGGACGTAATACTCCTTATCCGTGAGTGCTACTTGTTTAGCAAAACTGATGCCTATATTTCCAGCCATTCCTACATTTAGTCCTGCTTTTTCCAAGATATGAAAAGTGAGCATGGTAGTAGTCGTTTTGCCATTGGTCCCTGTAATACCTATAAGCGTAGCATCTGTGTATTCTGCGGCAAATTCTATTTCGCCTACTACTGGAATATTCTGCTCCTTAGCTGCTGACACTATAGCTACTGTATCTGCAATACCGGGACTTTTTATTATTTTAAATGAAGAAAGAATCTTAGCCGTATCGTGACTTCCTTCTTCATAACTAATGCCATACTCCTCTAACTCAGCTTTATACTGAGGCTTGATAGAACCATAGTCAGAAACCCAGACTTCAAAGCCTTGCTTCTGAGCTAAGATGGCAGCTCCTACACCGCTCTCTCCAGCACCTAATATGGATATCAATTTACTCAATTTCTTATCTAAGCTTAAAAGTAATGATGGTGAATATGGCTAGCATAATGCCTATAATCCAGAAGCGTACTACTATCTTAGGTTCTGGATATCCTAGTTTCTGATAATGGTGGTGCAATGGTGACATTTTGAATATTCTTCTGCCCTCACCGTATTTGTTTTTGGTATACTTGAAGTAACTGACCTGCATCATGACACTTAGGTTTTCTACTAAGAAGATACCGCAGAGAATAGGTAGCACGAGCTCCTTGCGAATCATAAGAGCTAATACTGCTATGACGCCTCCTAGTGCTAGACTGCCTGTATCTCCCATAAATACCTGAGCAGGAAAACTATTATACCATAAAAATCCGATACATGCTCCTGCTAATGCAGCTGCATAAATCACTAGCTCACCCTGATTTGGGATAAACATAATGTTGAGATAATCAGAGAAAATAAGATTCCCACTGATAAAGGCTAGGACTGCTAGGGTTACACTAATAATAGCTGAACTTCCTGCAGCTAGTCCATCTATCCCATCGGTAAGGTTAGCTCCATTAGACACTGCGGTGACCACTACGATCACTACTAGCATAAAAACAATCCAAGACCATCTTTTAGCTCCCTCATCACTCATCCAAAAAAGAACCTTTGCATAATTAATCTCATGCGTTTTAATAAATGGAAGAGTAGTTGCTGTACTTTTTACATCTTTGAAATACATCAACTGACCATTGATATTTTTCACTTCGACTCCTTCAGGTGCTTCTTCTACTGTAGCTACTTTATACTGCTCACGTACTACTACGTCATCACTAAAGTGAAGCACTAAAGCGACTATGACACCCAGACCTACTTGACCAACGACCTTAAATTTACCAGCTAGTCCTCCTTTATCTTTTTTATAAATCTTAATATAATCATCCACGAATCCTATGACACCTAACCAAACAGTACTAAATATCATCAACTGTATATAGATATTATCCAACTTAGCAAAAAGCAATGTAGGAATAAGTATCGCTGCTATAATAATAAGGCCACCCATAGTAGGCGTACCTTTTTTTGCTTCTTCACCGTCTAAACCAAGTGTACGGATAGTCTCTGCTGCTTGTAAGTTTCTCAGTTTCTCTATCAGCGTTTTACCAAAGACTAATGAAATAATAAGTGATACTATAACTGCGAGTGATGCTCTAAATGTGATGTACTGAAATACCCCCGCACCTGGCAGGTTATACATATCTTGTAGGTAGTCAAATAAGTGATATATCATTATTCTTTGAGTAGTTTTAAGTTTTTGATTATTACTTCTTTATCATCAAAAGGGTAGCGTATTCCATCTATTTCTTGGTAGGTTTCGTGACCTTTTCCCGCCACTAAAATGACATCTCCAGTCTGACTTAGATTGATGGCAGTCTTTATAGCTTCTTCTCTGTTTACTATTTTAAGTACTTTTTTATATTGCTGAGGTTCTACACCCACCATCATCTCCTCTAGGATAGCGTTAGCATCCTCTGTACGCGGATTATCTGAGGTGAGAATCACTCTATCGCTAGCCTGACAAGCTATACGAGCCATTACCGCTCTTTTTGTCTTATCTCTATCTCCACCGCAGCCTACTACGGTGATTAGTTGCTCATTTTTAGTTCGGATAGCATTGATAGTATCTACCACATTTTGCAGTGCATCAGGTGTGTGAGCATAGTCTACTATAGCAGTAACTCCTCCTCCTTTTATATTTTGGAAACGACCATCTACACTATTGATAGCACTGAGTGCCGTTACTATATCCAAATGGTCCTTGTCTAGTAAAAAAGCTACTCCGTATACTGCGAGTACGTTATATGCATTAAAATGCCCCACCAGTCTGAGCCATACTTCCATACCGCCTAGTTCTATAAGCATCCCATCAAAATCACTCTCTATAACCTTCGTCTTAAAATCAGATACTGATTTTAGACTATATGTATATTTGGTAGCCTTGGAATTTTGTACCATAGTGGCTCCATTTTTATCATCCTTATTTACCAGAGCAAAAGCATCTGAAGACAAGCCATCAAATAGTCTCTTTTTAGTATATATATACTCTTTGAAATTTGTGTGATAATCTAAATGGTCATGTGTAATATTGGTAAATACACCTCCTTTAAATTCTAGACCCGCTGTACGGTACTGGTGAAGTGCGTGCGAGCTCACCTCCATGAATGCATATTCGCAACCTGCGTCTACCATCTCAGCAAGAAGCTCATTGATCCGTACACTATTAGGTGTAGTATGTGTGCTAGCAGTATCTACTCCTGCTATGCTGTATTTTATAGTCGAAAGCAATCCTGTCTTATGCCCTAAATTCATAAAGCACTGATATAGCATAGTAGCTATAGAAGTTTTTCCATTCGTGCCCGTTATTCCTATTAATATGATATTTCTACTTGGATTTTCGTAATATTCAGAAGCTAAGTAACCCAATGCCTCTGAAGCGTTTTCTACTACTACATATGTCACTCCTTCCTGAATATCTAGTGCTTCTTCACACAGAATCACTGTAGCTCCTAGCTCTACAGCTTTAGCTATATAAAGATGTCCATCCGTCTTAACTCCACGAGTAGCTGCAAATAGAAATCCTGACTTTACTGCTCTTGAATCTAGCGTGAGTCCTGCTATCTGAACATCCTCATCTCCGTGTATGATCACCGGCTTGATAGCCATCAATATATCGCTTAGTACTCTCAATTTAGTCTGATGTAAATAATTTGATTCTTAGAAATTCTCTCGCCTGGTTTAGGACTCTGCTCCATTACTCTACCATAGCCATTGATCTTAGCTCGCAGACCGTTCAGCTCTGCTACGTATACAGCGTCTTTAGCACCTAGACCTCTTAAATTTGGCATTTTACCTGCATCAGATGTTATACCTACAGCTCTTTCGCCCTTAGCATCTATACGTACTAAATCTGTATTTACTTCTTCCGTAAGTTTTACCCCTAGCGTTTTATTCAGTTCTTTGAAGTCTGTATAATACCCCGCTACATAAGCAGGCACTTTTTTCTCAGATTGATCTACTTCTTGCTTTACACTTATAGTAAATATCTTTTCTGCTACTTCTGAAAATATAGGAGCTGCTACATATGAAGCGTAAAATATGCCGTTGCTTGGTTCATTTACCATCACATAGATACTGTATACTGGTTTCTCAGCTGGGAAGTGCCCGACAAAACTGGCATTGTACTTTCTAGAGGTTTGATAATGCCCTTTCGTAGCTATCTGTGCTGTACCTGTCTTACCGCCCATGGTCACCACAGTACTCTGTACATTCTGTGCAGTCCCTTCAGTAAATACAGCAGCTGTTAATTTTTTTATTTTATCGCTAGTCTCCTTAGAGCAAACCCGCTTAGATCCTACTTTACTCTCTTTATCCAATACTACTATTCCCGCATCAGTCACCTTACGGACTACATTAGGCGATACTAGTATCCCGTCATTAATCACTCCATTATATGCTGTAAGTAGTTGAAGCGGAGTGTGCTGATTCTCATACCCTATGGCTAACCAAGGAAGCGTGAGCTGAGACCAAGTGTTGCTCTGAGGATGATTTAAAAATGGTTCTGGCTCTCCTTGTATCTCTAATCCTGTCTTCTTATCAAGGTTTAAATTTCTAAGATGAGCGATATATTTACCCGGTTGACTCGCATAATTATCAAAAATGATAGACGAAAATGCTACGTTACTGGAGCGAGCAAAAGCCTGAGTAAAACTCATTTTTTCATATCTCCCCCTATCCGAATCACGCATAGGCTTACCGAAGTAATCCCGCTCACCATTATAGATATTCATACTATCTCCTGGCTCTATTAGTCCATCTTCAAAAGCAGCCATAGCTGAATATACTTTCCATACACTGCCTGGCTCATAACTGAAACCTACTGCATAATTATACAACTCACCGTACGTACCGTTCTCTCTTCTCTTTAGATTGGAAATAGCCTTTATATTTCCGGTAGCTACTTCCATTACTATTACGCATCCATTTTTAGCATTATGCTGTATTAAGGCTTTCTCTAAGGAGCGTTGAGCTATCTCTTGAAAATCAATATTAATGGTAGTATGCACATCTCTGCCGTTTTGTGGTTCTATGAGGTTTTCATCATTTAGTGGACGATAACCCCCTGAGATACGCTGTACTAATCTTTGTCCTTTGACTCCGCCTAGATCTGTATCATAGGCACGCTCTAGTCCTACTCCAGGATTATCCTTAGTACTGTAACCTATCGTACGATATGCTAGATTTCCAGCTGGTTTTACCCGCTTAGTATTCAACTCTGCGAGTATTCCACCTGCATATCTTCCTTTATTGAAAATAGGAAAAGTACGAATAGCTTTCTGCTCGTGATAGGTGACCCTTCTTCGAATCAGCTTGTAGCGGTTTTTGTCCTTTCGTGCTTTTTTTAGTAGTGTGCGGAAATAACTGGCTGTATGCTCAGGATACATCTCAGAGAGCTCAATGGCCAAATCGTTTACATAGGTCTTAAACGTATCTTTATTTACCACGGTAGCATCCCAACGCATCTCATATATAGGCATAGATGTAGACAGCAAGCTCCCATCGTCTGAATATATATTTCCTCTAGCAGGCGTGATATCTTGATGGCGAATGGTAGCGTTATCTGAAAGACTAAGCCACTTCTCCCCTTCTACTATCTGCACTTTAAACATTTGGAAAAGAATAACAAAAGCTAAAAGCACTACTACAGTCATCCCAAAAACTACACGCCACATTATGTCTCGCTTGATATTAGTCATTTGACTTTCGAATTACTTTTACTGCTCGGTTCGGTTCTTTCACTCCACGGTCTGCCAGTCTTTCTTCCAGATTAGCTCTAGAGCGATTTTTCATTATCTCAGACTTAAGGGTGATATTTTCGGCACGCAACTCTACCAAGTTCTTTTTAGTACGCTCTATATCTCGTACTATATTATCCGTACGATGGGCCAGATAGATATAGAGTAATGCTGCTACAAAAAGGAAGAGAAGGTAGTTTATCCATTCCGTAGTTAGCTTAAGCTCAGGTGCAGAAATAGACCGTTTCTCTTTTGCCATTAGATACGTTCTGCTATTCTTAGTTTTGCACTTCGCGCTCGTGTATTTACAGCTATCTCATCACTTGATGCCATTATAGGCTTCTTACATATCGCCTTATAAACCAAAGCCATATTTCCAAACTGATCTGTAATTCGATCTCCAGCAGTATTGCCTGTTTGGATTAGATTTTTCACGAGCCTGTCTTCCAGTGAGTGATATGACATCACCACTAGTCTTCCTCCGGGCTTCAGCAGATTAGTAGTTTGCTCCAGCATCTGCTCTAGCGTACTGATCTCTGCATTCACCTCTATACGCACAGCTTGATAGATCTTAGCTAGCGTCTTATTCTTTGTTTTATCATAAAAAAACTTATCTACTGCCGCTTCTAAGTCTGCTGTAGTTTCTATTTTTTTAACCGTACGATAGTTTATGATTGCATTTGCCATAGGAGAAGCCTTATCAAGCTCACCGTAACTGCGTAATACCTTAGCCAGTTTGGGCTGCTCATAGGTGTTTAGCACTGTGATAGCAGAGAAATCAGCATCCGTATTCATACGCATATCCAGCTCAGCTTGACCAAACCTGAAAGAAAAACCTCTATCCTTAGCATCTAGATGATGAGAGCTTACTCCCAAATCTGCTAACACACCGTCTATTTTACCTACTTTATGGTAGGAGCAGAAATTTTCTAGATACCTAAAGTTTGCTTCGCAAAACCGAAGACGCTTATCATCAATTCTGTTTTTGATAGCATCTGCATCTTGATCAAAAACTATTAACACGCCATCCTCATCTAACTGATCCAGTATAGCCTGTGAATGACCGCCGCCGCCGTAAGTGACATCTACATACGTTCCTTTAGGATTAATCTGTAGTCCATCGATACACTCTTGGAGCATTACAGGTACGTGATAATTACTCATCAATACCTCCATCTCCTTTAGAACCACCCATCACATCTTCAGCTAGATCTGCAAAATCATCTGCATCCACATCCATCATATCTTCATAGAGGTGCTTACTCCAGATTTCTATTCTATTGCCATAGGCATAGAAGATAGCTTCATTCTTAATCTCAGCATATTCACACAGCTTTTTAGGCACGAGCATACGAGAAGAGTTATCTAACTGTATCTCTGTAGCTCCATTACTAAACTGGCGTATGAACATTCTATGCTTTTTATTGAAATGATTCAGCGTACCTAAACCTCTCAACTCTTCATCCCAGTCCTTTCTGGTATAGAGGGTGAGGCATTTTTCAAAGCCTCTATTCACCACTAACTTACCTACGGTATCCTTAGGTAGCTGCTTTTTCAAGCCAGCAGGAAGTACCACTCGACCCTTATCGTCTAGCTTAACTTCAAATTCTCCTATGTATAGCGGTTTAGTCACTTAAATGATTTGTTGATGACAAAAGTAAAAGGATTTTTCCCACTATCTCCCACTATCTCCCACTTTTTGACATAAGTATTCCACATTGTATGTTATCTAATTGATAATCAGACACCTAAAAAGTGGAGCAGATTCCCTTAAAATGTCATAATTAGCGTTTATGGACGGATAAAAAGTGGATATTTCTAAGATTAGGGGAGAATGTGGGGGAGTGAGAGAATATACAACAAGTGGTTACTAACTAGCATAAGAAGGGTCTTTGCTCACCCTTCAACTGAGCCTGTACTGAACATAGTCGAAGTATTCA